>CAXTIY010000328.1:0-4089 GCA_964244215.1 uncultured bacterium | reverse complement strand
AGCGCGTGCACCTGGAAAGGGCCGGAGACGGCGACGTCGCGACGTTACCGCTCGTCACCCTGCGGCCGCGCAGCGCGATTCGCGCGAACGTTAGAGTGCGAGGGCGCGCGCAACTTCAAAGCGCACCCGTTTGACCAGCGGCGCGACTTCTGCTTCGTAGCGCGACAGCTCGCGCTCCCCGCGCTCGATCGCGGCGCGATCCTTTAGGTATTTATGATTGACGCGGACGTTGAGCGCCGCCGCGGCGAGCCCCGCTTGCGCGAATTCGGCCGCACAGCCGAGGTCGCTTGCGAGCAGCATGTTTTCGAGTTCGAGTGCGCGCGCCGCAAGGACGGCGACGAGCTTCGCGAGTTCGGCTGCTTGTAAGGGCGCTCGCGCCGCCTCGCCGAGGGCGGCTTGAATCGCGAGCGTGCGCGCGCTGCGTTCGTCCGGCGTGCTTTTCGGGAGCGAGGTCGCGCTCACGACGCCTCCGTATGCGGCTTCGTCTTCGGTTCGCGCGAGCAGCGCGTTCGCGCGGACGCGGTCGGCTTTCGCCGCGATCTCGGCTGCGAGCGCGTGATGCGCGGCGTGCTTCGCGTTTTTATGCGTCAAGCGGGCGACCATTGCGACTAAAGCCGCACCGAGCGCCGTCACGAGCGTCGCCGCACTGCCCCCTCCCGGCGTCGGCCGTTCCGATGCGAGCGCTTCCAGATATTCCTCGAGTTCCACGCTTTAGGAACTTTGGGGCGTCGCGGCGAATCTACTTCGCGATCGCTTTAGATTGTTTCAAAGATCAGCGAGTGCTTACCGAACCGACTTTTAGGAGTTGTATGCAAACCATCGATCGACAACTCGGGGATGTCAAGGATCGTAGCCTCGCCGATACCGGACGCTCGCGTATCGAATGGGCCGCTTCCTTCATGCCCGTCCTCGCACAGATTCGCGATCGCTTCGCGAAAGAAAAACCGCTCGCGGGCGTGCGCATCGGCGCGTGCTTGCACGTAACGACGGAAACCGCGAATCTCATGCTCGCCTTACAAGCGGGCGGCGCCGAAATCGAACTCTGCGCATCGAACCCGTTATCGACGCAAGACGACGTCGCGGCGGCGCTCTCCGAGCACTATAAGATTTCGACCAACGCGATTAAAGGCGAAGATAACGCCACGTATTACAAGCACATCGAATCCGTCGTCGCGACGAAACCGCACATGACGATGGACGATGGCTGCGACCTCGTCACCACGATCTACACGAAGCACAATCATCTCCTCGCGGATATGATCGGCGGCTGCGAAGAGACCACGACGGGCGTCATCCGTCTGCATGCGATGGAGAAAGACGGCGTCTTGCCGTTCCCGGTCATCGCGGTCAACGACGCGTTGACCAAGCACATGTTCGACAATCGCTACGGTACCGGACAATCGACGATCGACGGAATCATTCGCGCGACGAACGTTCTCATCGCGGGCGCGACGCTCGTCGTGGTCGGCTACGGCTGGTGCGGCCGCGGCGTGGCATCGCGTGCCAAGGGCTTGGGCGCGCATGTCGTCGTTACGGAAATCGATCCGCGTAAAGCGCTCGAAGCGGCTATGGATGGATTCATGGTCATGTCGATCGCGGAAGCCGCCAAGATCGGCGATATCTTCGTTACGGTTACCGGCAACTATCACGTGATCGCGGGCGACCACTTCGAAGCGATGAAGGACGGCGCGATCGTTTGTAACTCCGGGCACTTCAACGACGAGCTCGATCTCGATGCACTCGCCCTGGCTTCGACCGAAGTCGACAAGCCGCGGCCGTTCGTCGACGCATATAAGATGAAGAACGGACGTACCGTGCGCGTGCTTGCGGATGGGCGTCTCATTAACTTGGCGGCGGCGGAAGGCCATCCGGCTGCGGTAATGGACATGTCGTTCGCGAATCAGGCGATGGCGGCTGGGTATCTCGCGCAGAATTATAAGACGCTCGAGAAGAAGGTCTACTCGGTGCCTGATGCTATCGATGAAGAAGTCGCGCAGTTGAAGCTTGCGGCGATGAAGATTACGATCGATACGCCCACGGCGGAGCAGGTAAAGTATATGGCTTCTTGGTCTGAGGGGACGTAGCGGCTCGGTTCGCTTTGGCTACGGGCCGCCGTCGGGCGCGGTCCCGTCGCGGGGACGCCCGCGATTTGCCATCCATGGCAAATCGCTACTCGTGCAAAATCGACTCTCGCGCTTCCGGCGCTTCGTCGATTTCTGCACGCCCCGCGACGGGACCACGCCCGCCGGCGGCCCTCTCTTCTGCTACGTTGCTGCGCGTTGTCTCTGAGTGGGCGGCGCCAATACTTTAGGGGTGTATATGGCTTATCGTAGGCTTTTTACTTCGGAGTCGGTTACTGAGGGGCATCCGGATAAGATTGCGGATCAGATTTCGGATGCGGTGCTCGATGCTATTCTGGCTGAGGATCCGATGGGGCGGGTGGCGGTCGAATCGTTCGTTATTACGGGGCAGGTGCATATTGCGGGCGAGGTTACGACCAAGACGTATGCGGATATTCCGCGGATCGTGCGCTCGACGATTGCGGAGATCGGGTACAATCATTCGCTCGTCGGGTTCGATTCGCAGACGTGCGGTGTTTCGGTTTCGATCGACGAGCAGTCGGCGGATATCGCGATGGGCGTCGATGAGTCGCTCGAGACGCGGGCGGGAAATCACGACGAGTTCGAGCTGACGGGCGCGGGCGATCAGGGCATGATGTTCGGATACGCTTCGCGGGAGACGGACGAGCTTATGCCGCTACCGATCGTGCTCGCGCATAACTTGACGCGGGCGCTCGCGGCGAGCCGTAAATTAAAGGCGTTGCCTTGGCTGCGGCCCGACGGGAAGTCGCAGGTGACCGTGGAGTATCAGGGCGACAAGCCGGTGCGTGTGGATGCGGTCGTTATTTCGACGCAGCACGATCCGGATGTGTCGCTCGAAGAGATTCGTAACGCGGTTACGAGCGATATCATCGATGCGGTCATTCCGGCATCGCTACGCGATGCGGATACGCGCGTGTTCGTTAATCCGACGGGGCGTTTCGTTATCGGTGGGCCGCTCGGAGATGCGGGGTTGACGGGGCGTAAGATTATCGCGGATACCTATGGTGGTATGGCGCGGCACGGTGGCGGTGCGTTCTCCGGGAAGGATCCGACCAAAGTGGACCGGTCGGGGGCTTATGCGGCGCGGCATGTGGCGAAGAATCTCGTGGCGGCGGGGCTTGCGGATCGGTGCGAAGTGCAGGTCGCTTATGCGATCGGTGTGGCGCGGCCGGTGAGCGTGCTCGTCGAGACGTTCGGGACGGGGAAGTTGTCGGAGGAACGGATTGCGGAGCTCGTGCAGACGCATTTCGATTTGCGGCCGGCGGCCATCATCCACCATCTTGCGTTGCGGCGGCCGATCTATCGCCAGACGGCGGCGTACGGGCACTTCGGGCGGCCGGATCTCGATCTGCCTTGGGAGCGGCTCGATAAAGCCGATGCGTTGCGCGAGGCGGCCGGCCTCACGGGCGAGCGGGAGTTGAGCGTTCAGGGAGCGCGCGCTTAGGCGCGTCGCTTCCCGGGGCGCTTCGGACCGGCGCCGTCTCTTTAGCGCCGTTCGCGCCGGATGGCGGGGACGGTTGCTATAGCGACGGCCATGACGAGGTAGCCGATGCCGGATACGATCATCGCGCTACGGGCGCCGTAGCGCTCGGCGAGTAAGCCGCCTAAGAGGGCACCCGGCACGGTCGCGCCGAGCACGACGAAGCGCACGGCGCCGAAGACGCGGCCGATGAGATCGGCCGGCGTAACGCGCATGCGCCAGCCGACGATTTGGGCGATCTCGAAGAGCACGCAGCCGTTGGTCAGCGAGAGAAAGACGACGGCGGTCGTGAGGTTATGCGTGAACATGACCGGCAAGAAGAGCACGCCGTCGAGCACGTAGGCGATGATGAGCACGCGTCCGAACGGCCACGAGCGCGGAACTCGGCCGGCAAGGAACGAGCCTGCGACGGCGCCGATCGCACCGAGGCCGAGCGAATAGCCGACCGTGAGATCGCTCGCACCGAAGTCGCGCTTGAGGAACGGAATCAAAACGGCGCCGGCCATC
>CAXTIY010000327.1:0-4115 GCA_964244215.1 uncultured bacterium | reverse complement strand
GTCGTCCGTTTCGCTAATGTTGTTTTTCGCCCACGTATCGACTTGATTGCGCGCGACGGGAAAGTGCATCGTCGGTCCGTACGCATTGGCATAATCGGCATCGTTGAACGGTACGAAGTCACTACTCTCTCGATGGGCGAGCACGGTATTCGCGATCGCGTTTTCGGCATGCAGCGCGGCAGCACGAACCTGCGGCGACAAACGGCCGTCCTCGGAGAACGTTTGATAGAGCGCGATAGCCGGCCGGTCGGCGCGCCAAGGCATCGTATCGCCTCGGGAAAGCGGACCATGCCGTCGGTGCCGTGCGCGTCTTTCCGAATAGCCGAGCGCTACGTCCGATCCGCAGCCGCGCTCGTCAGCGTCGCATCGAGCGCCTTAATCGCGGACGCGACGGCCGCCGTTTTCTTCGGATCGAGATCGACCACGTCGAACGCTGCCGCCGGAGGGAAGCCGCCGTTTCGTGGGCCGTACGTCTTGTCCATCGTCGTATCGGTACCGCCCTCGGCCATTGCAGCCGGACCGATAAGATCGATCGCGATGTCGTGCGCAACGTCCGTCGGGACGCCCGGTGCGAGCATCGTTTCGGGCGACGCCGCGAGATACGTCACGCCAGCGTGTGAGAGCTCCGACGATAACGCGACCGTCGCCATCAGACGGCAGATCAGCGTACCACGGACCGATCGCACACGGGCGACCGGCGAATACGCCGTTCTGCGGCGGTACGCACGCGGACCCCCGAGTTCCACGACGGTTTGTCCTAGGCCACGTTAGGCGTTGCGCGTGAGCTGCCACTCAACGGCGTTGGGTAAGAGGTAAGCGACCGGCAACAGCGCGTAAATCGCAACGCTTATCGGAATGCTCGCAAACGCCATGAGCGATCCGCCGAGCGCGACCATCGGATAGGCCGCCGCCCACCAGCGCGAGATGGCAATGGCACGCTTCGACTCCACGGCGCCGCTTGCAAGCCGGTAGCGCCGCTCGACGTAAAACCAGAGCGCACAAAAGGCCGCTCCGGTCGCGGCTTGCGCGAGGCCGTAGAACGCGACGATGACGGGAAGATTGCCGTATTCGGAGATCAGTTCGGTCGGAAATGGCAAGAACGCCACGACGATGAGAAGCGCGAGATTGAGCAGCACCGTCGGACGGTCGACATCGGTAAGGCCCTTGAACACCGGATGGTGGTTGAGCCAGATCACTCCGATGACAAGAAAACTCGTGACGTAAGCGAGTAGCGGCCGGGCCAAGGCTATGAGCGCCTGCGAAGCTTGCGCATTCGAGGCCGCGTGCAAGTCGGGCAGCCGGAGTTCGACGACGAGCAGCGTGCCGGCGAACGCGAACACGCCGTCGCTAAACGCCTCGAGCCGAGCGAGATTCATTAGCGAGCCGGCGGGCGGTACGGTCACGCGTCGACCAGCTTCTTCAGGACGACGATGTGGCTCGGACACGAGGCCGGCGTCAACAAGATGACGTCCGCATCGCGGGTACCGTACGTCGGCAGACGGAAGCGGGAACGGGTAATCGCCGGACTAGCGACGCTGTGATCTTGCGCGTACACGCGCGCGAAGGCGGGCGAGCTTGCAACGAGCGGCGCGAGCAGTCGTTCGCAACCGTCGGCGATGAGCGAGGCGTGCGTGAAGCGGTAGTGCGCGAGCATATCGTGCAGTGCCGACTGCCACGGTGGAGCGACGAAATCGTCTCGGAGGCTCGGCCGATGCGCCATGATCTCGAGAAGATTGGGCGATTCCACTTCGTCGAAGCCATAGAATCGGCCGGCTTCCGCATTCCATGCGACCATGTTGAAGTCGGCGTCGTGAAAGTGAGCCAAACCGTCCGGGTACGATCGAACGAACGCAATCAAATCGTTATCCGGCGCCGGATCCTGGGCGGCGAAGCGAGCCGTGCACGATGCCGCGAGTCGTGTGAGGTACGTCCGTTCACGAGCGGATAACATCAGGGCGTCGGCGATGGCGACTAACGTGCGCGGCGGCAGCGTGCCGATCCGGCCCTGTTCGAGCATCGTATAGCGGCTAACGCCGATGCCCGCACGTTCGGCAACTTCGTCGCGCCGGAGTCCGCGCGCGTGACGGCGCCCAACCGGGGCGAGGCCGACATCCGCCGGCCGCATCGCTTCGCGCTTACTCCGCAGAAATGCCCCAAACTCGTAGCACCGCTTCGTGACGACGCGCTTCGTATCGCCGGCATCGATGGGACCCGGACGCGGCCCATCTTCGATGCGCGGAGCCCCATCGCGGGTGATCTTCACGATCACGGTATATGCGGGGGCCGCAAACGACGTGAACGCCATAACGGCCGCGTCGATCGGAGATCCGTCCGTCAATCGAATGCGCGTCCGCTCCGACGGCGGCGACGTCAGAGCGCACGTGTCCCATATGCGCGCAAAATCGGCATAGGCGTGCAGTTCGGCGATCAGGTCGGTGAACGGAGCTCCGCCGAAGCGTCCGTATGACAACCTGAAATGACCGACCATTTGCGTCAATACCTGTTCGTAGGCCGGCTCGATGAAGCGATCGCGCATCGCGGTATGCGCCAGCATAAGGCGCAAGAGATTTGGGTTCGGGCCATGCTTAGAGAATTCGAAGAACGCGTCCGCACGTGGGTTGTATGCAACGACCTCGAAGCTCGGCGCAACGATGAACGCCATACCGAAATCGACCTCGCGCACGAACTCGAGCAGGGTCTGCGGCGGCGGCGAGAGATCGGCATGCGGTGGAACGAAAGCTCCCGCCGCGAGTTCTGCGAGATGATCGCGTTCGGTGCGTTTGAAGCGCAGCGCCTTAGCGATCGCATCGAGCATGCGTGGCGAAACGCTATCGACGCGGCCTTGTTCGAGCATGCTGTACCACGATACGCCGATCTCGGCGATCTCGGCTACTTCGCTGCGCCGTAAGCCGCGAACGTGGCGCCGCCCACCGTCCGGCAGGCCGACCTCAGACGGTTGCAAATGCGTGCGACGCTGCCGTAGAAATCGGCCGAAGTCGCGCCGGCGCGCCAGTTGGATTGAATCGGTTCCGACCATCATTGACGGTCGTTTGGTTCCAAACGGACGTGCCGATGTCATCTCGAAAACGTGTCGAACTTAATCGATAAAGCTAGTAATCAAAATACTAGTATTTGGAACACGCTTCGCGGTGTTGCTTCTCGAAGACGCAGAGGTGAGCGAAGATGCACCGCCGTCCGATACGCGCCGGGCCGAACTAGGAGCGTTTCTGCGCAAACGCCGGCTAGCGCTAAATCCGAGCACGTTCGGTTTGCCGCGCTCGCGACGCCACATCGCGGGCTTGCGGCGCGAGGAGGTCGCGCATCTTGCGGGCATCAGCGCGAGCTGGTACGCGATGCTCGAACAGGGGCGCGTACGTTCGATCGGCGAG
Organism: uncultured bacterium; assembly: GCA_964244215.1. Taxonomy (GTDB): domain Bacteria; phylum Vulcanimicrobiota; class Vulcanimicrobiia; order Vulcanimicrobiales; family Vulcanimicrobiaceae; genus CAXTIY01. The sequence goes on along the minus strand of CAXTIY010000327.1, from coordinate 726 downwards.
AAAACGCTCGCGCGTGTCGCCGTGGCGCTCCGGCTCTCGCCGACCGAATGCGACTTCGTCGCGGATCTGGCGCGCTCGCCGCGTGCCGCGAGTACCGCCTCCGTGTCCGAATCGTTGCGGAGATTCGTAGCGACGACGTCGAGTCCGACGCAACTGATGAACGCGCGCTTCGATTTGCTCGCGTGGAATCGTCCGACGAACGATCTGTTCGGCTACGATGCGCTGCCGGCGCCGCTCAATTTCTTAGAACTTCTTCTATTCGAAGAACGGATTGCCGGACGTTTCGCCGACCGCACGGCCACGCTGCGCAACGTGATCGCGCTGCTGCGCGCGAAGATCGCGCTCCTCGGCGACGACGACCTCGGTTCTTTCGTCGCGTTGCTCGAGACGCGCAGCCCGACGTTTCGGCAGCTTTGGGCCGAAGGGCGCATCGCGCTCGAACCGGAGCCCGTGTGCGTCGTCGTGCTTCCCGGCCGAGGCCAAGCAACGTTTCATCTCGACGCGTTGGTGCCGCTCGCTGCCCCGTCGTTGCTCCTTATTGCATTGACGCCTCGCGTCGAAACATAAGCGGCACCCGGAGCCCTTATAACTTGTAGTCGAACCAGAGATTGAAATAGGCTGTGCTTTGGGAAGGCAGCGCTTTCGATTCGGGCGCCTCGTCGAAGAAGCTACCGACGAGGTAGCGTGCATACGCGCCAGAAACCGAGACGTGGCGGTCGAGCGCAT
>CAXTIY010000326.1:0-4127 GCA_964244215.1 uncultured bacterium | reverse complement strand
GTGTACGCAGTATAGAGATCTCCGGCGAGCAGAACCCAGCTTACCCAGGTGCCGAACCGTCGACCGCCGAGGCCCCACTCTACGATGAGCGAAAGGTCGCCCGGCGGCCAGCGCGCGGCGAGAAAGCCGGTTACCGACACGAGCACGATCAATGCGATGAATACGCCGAGCGCGGTCGTGTCGATCATCTGCTAACGCTCGAGCGCCGCAACGAGCGCGATGGTAAGCGACGCGCCGACGACCCATGCGAGCTGGTACCAATAGAAGAACGGAAAGCCGAAGAGCGTCGGCTCCGCGCGCGCATACGCTTGCGGAAACAGCAAGCCGAGAAACGGCAGTAAGAGAAGAAGCCGTACGGGGCGTCGTTTCTTCACAGCAGCAGTGCGCCGACGAAACCCGCGCCGAAAATTAACGCAACGGTGGGAAGCTTCGTGCGTAAACTCAACACCGCAACGAAGGCGACGAGCGCGATCGACTGCCACGAGCCGACAACGCCCTTGCCGAGAACCCATGCCGAAGCCCAAGACAGTCCGACGATCGCGGGTGCCAAACCGTGGCCGAGTGCGTCGCGGATCGGCGACCCTTCCGCGCGTTGCCACAGCTTTACGGCGAAAAACATCAGTACCGAACTTGGTAAGAAGATCGCGAGAGCGGCGAGCACGGCGCCCGGGAACTTCCCGATGCTGAGGCCGACGAGCACGCTCATAATCGTCGTCGGTCCCGGCACGAGTTTTCCGATCGTGTAATACTGCGTGAATTGTGCGGGCGTTAACCAATGATACTGGCCGACCACGTCCTCACGCATTTGCGGAAAGACACCTTTCCCGCCACCGAAGCTCAAGATCGACAGCGTCGAAAACGTTACCACGAGCTGCCACATGGCGCCGAGATTCATCTCTTCACCTTGCGTTGACGAAACTCGTAGAGCACGATGCCGAGGCCGCCGAAAATGACGAGTGCGGGCAACAGCGACAGTCGGAATTGTCCGACGAGTATCGCGACCGCCGCCACGATCGCGAGGGACGTCCACTGGGCGCGTTGATTCGCGGTAAGATCGATCGCGTTCGCGACGGTCAGCCCGATCGCACCCATCGCACAGCCGGTCAGCAGCTTGTGCGTGAACGGCGTGTTATACGGACTCAGATACCACCAGCCGGCAAGCAGGATGATGAAAAACGGCGGTACCGTACCGGCTACGAGTGCCGTCGCGGCTCCCGCGAGGCCACGTTGACGTTGTCCGACGTAAATCGCGAGATTGACGATGTTCGCGCCGGGCATCACTTGCGAAAGTTCGAGCGCCTCGATGAATTCTTGATCGGTCAGCCAACCGCGCACGACGCAGGCACGCCGAATCTGCGCCTTCTGACCGCCACCGAACGACGTCAGAGCGATGGTCGCGAATACGCGGAATATCTCGAGCAGCGAGGCGCGCGGCGGCGCCTCAGGCGACGTCGAGGGGGCCGTCGGTCGAAGGCGAGGTGTGCTTGCCACTCAGTATATGGATGTGCACGTGTTCGGTATGTTGGTACGGGGGCAACACGCCCGCGCGAATCATAAAGCCGGTCTTATCGAGGCCGAGCGAGATCGCGACCTTCTGAATGCCGCCGATCAAGCGCGCCCAGAGCTCGGCTTCGCCCGGGCCCATATCGAGCAACGTCGGCACCCAGCGTTTGGGGATGATCACGACGTGCGTTTCCCACCACTCCTCGAGTGTCGGATCTACGCGGTGCCGAAATGCGAACACTTCGTCGTCTTCATAAACGATTTCGTCGGCTTGCGCGCGCGTGGCGTCGAGGCGGCCGCGGAACGTGTGTTCCGGGTCGGGTTTGTCATAGGTCTTTTGACCGGGCCCGGCAAGACGTTCGCTTAGCCATTCCACCGCGCAGCGATTTCAAGACGCCCGGCTTTCTCGCCTTGTCTGCGAGGCGTGCGTGCGCGGCGCTTGAATGTTCGAGGCATGAAAAATACGGGGCGCGTGTATCTGAGTCACGTTCTCAACGGCGATCCGATCGAATTCGATTCGACGAAAACGCTCGACGATCACCTCGAAAAGATCGATCGCGACGACATCGTCTATGAAGACGACCACGCAGTCGCGTATCTGCAACATGACGCGGACGCCGGGTCCGACACGCACTGGCAGCTCAAAATCGCGATCGCATTGAAAGGCCACGTGCCGACGCTGCTCGATCTCGATATCGTCGACGTGCGCACGACGGCTGCGTTGCTGCGCGCGATACAAGCAGTCGCCTTCAAATTTAAACTCTACGAGCAGGGCTTCGAAATTCGGTCCGACGTCTTACCGCCGTTGCAGCGCAAAGGATTTCTCGAGTTCAAATTGCGTAGCGGTAAACATAAGCACGCTCCGGAAAACCCGACACCGCCGACGTAACGTCACGCCGGCGTGCATCTCGCCGACCGCGATGTGCGAAGATGTTGCTTCAGCCGCTCTGCTTTGGGCAAACGGACGCGTAAGGAGTTTTCTTTGAATTCTAGAGTCATCGTGGTTGCAGCCCCGTTACTTGCGCTGGTGGCTGCAATCGCCATACGACGGACGCTGAAAGAACGCCAATCGGCTGCTGCAGTGCCGGAGCCCGCCAAAACGAACGGGGCCGCTACGCCTTCGGCGCAGCCGATGGAATCCGTGTCGGCCCCGCAGATCGTCCAGGCGCCGATCGATGCGAAGCTGCATGCGATAGGCGAAGCGATCGAGACGAGTTATGCATCGACGGTCGCTGCGTTCGCGCTTCTCGGTGAGGAAGCCGACTACGCGACGCACGATGCGAAGGCTCAACAAGACGCCGATCGGCTACAACAGCTATTCGACTCGGTCCGCCCGGAGCTCTCGCCCGAACTCGCCAAAGACTGCGAAGCCGTCGTCGATCGCATCGCGGCCGCTCAACTTCAGTTGATGGCGTTCGCGATCAACCGGAAGAATCGCGGAATGCCCGATAACGCTCAAGCGGAAACGGAACTTGCCGATCGCAAAGCGTTTCAAGAGGAAGCCGCCCCGCTTTTCGAGCGCATCAAATCGACGTTGGGCGTTTGAGGGTCTGAGTCCGGCGAATACATTACGGTAGCGGCGCAGTGGTGCGCATCGTCCGGCGCAGTTCGTCGAGGCGCGCCCCGAGTTCGCTAAGGGCAGCCGTCTGGCGGCCGTTCTCGGCGCGTAATCGTTCTGCTTCGAGTTCGTCGAACGCGATGCTGGCCGCGTGCGCGAGCCGTTCGATAAGCACCATCTCCTCGGGGTCGATATCGCCGCCGCCGGGATGCGATCCGTAAATGGCAATTCCCGCCAGATCCGCACGCGAATAAAGCGGTATCGCTACGATCGGCGCGGAGCCACCCGCCGGCAGATCCGCGCGGTGCCACGGCAGGTCGTTGACTTTGACGGGACGCTTATCTGCACGCAGCGTCAGCACGAGCAAATCGCTATCGTCGAGCACGGGGCAGTCGGCGTCGCGCCAGCCGTGCGACGCGGTACGGCGCAAAGCCCCGTCCTCTGGCCGAAATAAGGCCGCGGACGCGAGCTCGAGCGCTTCGACGACCTCGCCGATAAGCGCCGTCTCCACGACCGTTACGATGCGGGCTTGCGGCAGATCGCGCGTTAACCGTTCGATCCGCGCTTCGGCCGCGCGTCGTTTGCGAAAAAAGATCGTTTCGACGGCGTCTTCCGTACGTTTATGAAACGTGTCGAACGCGAAGGCGATGCAGATCGAAATGCCCGCTTCCGCGATTCGGGAGAGCCGGAAATCCTCTAAAAAATGGCCGAAGCCCCAATCGAGCAACCCGAAGAGCGCGGCGAGAATCGTCGTCAAACTCGCGTAAACGAGAGCCCGGCCGATGACGAAGTTGATATCGAGAACGCGATGCCGCACGATCGCATGCGCGACCGTCAAAGGCAGCAGCACGTTGAGCGTTACGAGTACGTTCGATAACCACTCGGGCGGATCGAAGGGAATGAGCGAGCTGAAGATTAGCGTATCGCCGACGTACGTGACCATCAAGCCGAGCGTGAAGCCGACGAGCACCCAACGCAGGCGCGCACGTTCGTCGCGCGCGATACGAAAGTATGAGTTGTAAAGAATGTAAATCGCAAGCGCGAATATGAGTCCGAATGCGATTTG
>CAXTIY010000325.1:0-4127 GCA_964244215.1 uncultured bacterium | reverse complement strand
CGATATGCCAGCTGCCGACGGCTTCGAATTCGGCGAGACGCTGCGCGAGCGCGAACGTGCCGTCGCGTCCGAACGCGCGTTGCACGCCGAGCTGCGTTTGCGCCCGCGTCACTTCTTCGGACGTCGGCCCTTGCGCGGCGAGCGCCGCGAGCGTTCGCTCCGTTTCGCGACGGACATCGTCGATCGCTACGCCCGGTCGCACGGAGATCAATATCTGAAAGAGGCCCGGATCGCGAGTGCCCCAGTTCCAGGTCGACGCTTCGAGCGCCAACCGCTCGTCGACGAGGGCTCGCGAGAGCCGGCTCGCGCGTCCCCGGCCGAGGATGCGGCCGAGCACCTCGAGCGCGTAGGTATCGTTGTGCGCCGGCGGTTCGAGCGCGCACCGCGCGAGTTCGCTTGCCCCGAGCACGCTCGTCTGCCCGTAGGCCGCCGGCGTGTGAAAGGCGAGTGCGAGTAACGTATCGTCGCCCGGACGCTTGACGACGACGCTGCGCTCGCCGAGTTGCGGCGGTTCGTTCGTGTACACACTCGGAATCGGCTGCGACGCCGCCGGAAGCGCACCGAAGTGCTTCTCGATCGATTCCCGCGTGGGCGCGAGTTCTACGTCGCCGATCACGAAGACGGTCGCGTTACTCGGGTGATAGAACGTATCGTAGAGATCGCGCAGCCGTTCGGTCGAAACACCTTCGACATCGGCGCGCCAGCCGATCGTCGGATGATGGTAGGGATGCTCGCGGAAAGCCGTCGCGACGAGCGCTTGATTGAGAACCCGTGCGGGACTGTTGTCGTTGCGTTCGAGTTCGTTGCGCACGACGGTCATTTCCGAGCGCCGCTCCACGTCGGCGATGAGCGCGCTACGCATCCGATCCGCTTCGAGTTCGATCGCAAGCGGTAGAAATTCGACCGGTACCGTTTCGAAATACATCGTGCGGTCGAGCCACGTGGTAGCGTTCTTGCTCGCCCCGATTTCGTTCATGATGTCGGCGAACGCGCGACCGTTCGCGCGATTGTTCGCGGGCGTTCCTTTGAACAGCATGTGTTCGAGGAGATGCGAGGAGCCCGTGTAGCCGACGGCCTCGTTGCGTGCGCCGACGCGATACACCACGAGCAACGTCGCGACGGGTGCGGCCGCATTCGGGATGACCACGACCCGTAAGCCGTTCTCGAGGACGAACTCGTGCGCAGCGGCGACCACGGGCAAAGTAACCATCGCGCTACTTTCCTAGCGCGAGGGTCGAGGCCCGCTTCGGGCCGGAATCGGCCTACAGCGCCGCGAGCACGAGTGACGCGAATCCATCGGTCGAAAGCGACGGGTGCCCTCGCGCGAGGTCGCGCGTGCGTGCTCCGCTCGCGACGATGCTCGCGACCGCTCCTTCGATGCGAAGCGCGCTCTCTTCGTCGGCCAAGCTATAACGACAGAGCAGCGCCGCGGATAAAATTGCCGCCACGGGATTCGCGATGCCGCGCCCCGCGATATCGGGCGCCGTGCCGCTGATCGGCTCGTACAGCCCGAAGCGTTTGGCCCCCGTCGCTCGCGAGCCGAGCGTGGCGCTCGGCAAGTTGCCGAGCGAACCCGTGAGCATGCCGGCTTGGTCGCTCAAAATATCGCCGAACGTATTCTCGGTTAACAGCACGTCGAAGCGCTTGGGCTCGCGCACTAGCTGCATCGCCGCGTTGTCGACGAGCAGATGATCGAGTTCGACGTCCGGGTATTCGGCCGCGTGCATGGCGATGACCGTTCGCCGCCAGAGTCGCCCCGTTTCGAGCACGTTCTGCTTATCGACCGACGTGACGCGATTGCGACGCGCGCGCGCGAGTTCGAATGCGACGCGCGCAACACGTTCGATTTCGGGCGTGCGATAGACGAGCGTATCCACCGCGACCTCGACGCCGTTCTCCACGGTCGTGCCTTTCGGCTGCCCGAAATAGAGCCCGGACGTCGTCTCTCGCACTACGACGAGGTCGAGCCCACGGACGAATTCGGGCTTGAGCGACGACGCGTCTTCCAAACCCGGAAACATGCGCACGGGCCGCAGATTAGCGAAGAGATCGAATTGCTTGCGCAGCGAAAGTATTGCGAACTCGGGCCGCTTATCTGCGGGGGCGGCATCGTATTTGGGATCGCCGACCGCTCCAAAAAGAATGCCCGCGCTTCGGTCGCAGAGCGCGTGCGTCGCGGCTGGATACGCCGTGCCGTCGCGTTCGAGGGCGACGACGCCGACGTCGCCGTGCACGTATTCGCAATCCGGGCGCACGCTGCGTAACACGGCGAGGGCGGCCGCCGTAACTTCGACGCCGATGCCGTCACCGGGAAGGACGGCGATCGTCTCGGACATACTTTAAACGAAGCTAAAAGGGGCGTGCGGACCTTCGAGGTACGTCGTCACGCCGAGCCTGGCACCGGCAACGGCCGACTCTTCGAGAATCTTGGCAAGCGCCGCCACGTCGGCGTCGGCGAGAAGCAGCACGGCAGACCACAAAACGCCTCGCCGCTCTCCCTGAGAAATGCGACGCGCCGCAAGCGCGACCGACGTACATGCCTGCCAGACGCCGCGAGCGTATTCGACGATTTCGGGCGAACCGATAAGGGTCGGCAAGCGGCCCGAACGCGTGACGTGGCGCGCGACGCGAATCGAATACGGTTCGTTCGAGAAGAGCGACATATGGGGCCCGCCGTACAGATGCACGGCGCATTCGCGCCGGCCGCCGAGTCGCGCGAGCGAGCGCGACCAGCGCAGAGCGTTTCCACTGACGTAGGCTTCGAGTTCGTTCGTATTTTCGACGATCGTGAACGAGCGCATCGGCAAAACGGCGCCGTGCAAGCTCGCACGTTCTACGGCGCGTTCGTACACGCGCGCCTCGGCCGCCTGCCACGTCCCATCGGCGCGGCGCCGTTCCAATTCTTGCGCCGAGTAGGCTTTCGGGTCGACGTAGCTGAGCAGCAATGAAAAGCGCTCGAACGCAACGGCGACGATGCGGCGCCCATCGATCGAAAGGCGCCGGCCCGCAAGCTCCGGCTCGCAAACCGCAAACAATTCGGCAGCCCGGCCGGCCGGATAAACGCGCGCCACGGGCGCACGCGATGCAACGGAGGGCATTCGAGTGGACGCTTAGGCTTCTACGGGTTCGGGCGTCGCGCCGTTGTCCAGCTTCCGTGCGGGTTCGTAGTGCGGCATACCACCGCGATCGAGCAAGGCGAGATGCGTCATCAGGAGGCTGCGCAATTCGCTCTTCGCCTTTTCGGCCGTCTCGAGCGCGTTCTGATGTTCGCGTCTGGCCTCGAGCGTCCGATCTCCGTACGACGCGATCTCGCGTTCGACCGAAATGCGTGCCTCGTGACGGATGAGATCCGCCTCTTTATGCGCGCTCGCTTTTACTTCGTCGGCGGTGCGCTGCGCGAGCAAAAGCGTATTGTGCAACGATTCTTCCATGGCTTTGAAATGGCTGATGCGTTCGCGCAGATCGCCGATCTCGGCTTCGAGTGCGGCGCGCCGATTGACCTCGTCTTCGAGGGTTTCGATGATGTCGTCGAGATACTGATCGACGTCCGCCTGGTCCAGCCCGTTGAGCTTCTTCTTAAAGACCTTGTGCTGGATATCGATGACGGTTATTTTCGGCACATTAGCCTCGGTTCGTCATAAAATCGAACGACGGATCCGCTCCGAGCGATTCACGGATACCCGCCGAGTTGACGGGCGTTCCCGGCGGAACGACGAGATACATCGCATCGGCAAGCTTCTGGATCTTACCGTCGAGCGTATAAGCAACGCCGCTCGTGAAATCGACGACGCGCTGTAAGAGTCCGCGATCGACGCCCTGCAAGTTAACGATGACGACTTGCCGCGCGCGCAAAGCATCGGCGATCTCCGTGACGTCGGCGAAAGCGCGCGGAGCGAAGAGGCTAACTTCGCCGACGCTCGAGCGCCGCGGCTGGGGTGCCGAGAACGGCACGACGTTGCGCTTGGGCGCCACGGGTTCTTCTTCGTAAAATTCGCCGCGGTCGTCTTCTTCTTCGTGGATGGCGAAGATGGAACCGAGCTTATGCAAGAAATTCTTATTGCCGGGACGTGGCTCTGCAAGTTCGTCGTTCATTCGCGCTCCCCAAAGATAGCGGTCCCGATGCGAAG
>CAXTIY010000324.1:0-4135 GCA_964244215.1 uncultured bacterium | reverse complement strand
ACGGCGTAATCGCGTCGATTCGGCGTGCGCGCGAACGTTCCCGGCTTTCCGATAAACGGTCGAGCGATGACGCGATTTACGGCGTACGGCCCGACGAGCATGGCGCGCGCGCGTTCGCACCAGTCGTACAGACGTGGAAGCGGAACGACGTCTTCATGCGCCGCGACTTGAAAAACCGAATCTGCGGAGGTGTACAAAATCGGTCGCGCCGTCGCAACGTGTTCGGCTCCGAGCCGCTCGATGATTTCGGTTCCCGACGCCGCCGTATTTCCGAGCGGTTCGACACCACAGATCGCCGTAAATCCCTCGATGAGCGCGGGGGGAAAGCCGCTAGGGTAAGTCGGAAACGGGATATCGGTGTGGATACCAGCCATTTCCCAATGCCCGGTGATCGTGTCCTTGCCTTTAGATATTTCACCGAGCCGCGCGACGTACGCTTGCGGCGAAGCGGCGCCGGACACGCCGCGAATATCGGTAAGAAGACCGAGACCTAAGCGCTCGAAATTCGGTAGCGTCAGTCCGCCGACGCCTGCTGCAACGTTGCCGAGCGTGTTCGCACCGGGGACATCTCCATATACGTCTGCATCCGGAAGCGCGCCGATGCCGCCTGAATCTAAGACGATGACGATGCATCGTGACATAGCGCAGGCGCTTCGTACTTAAACGAACGATGCCTTCCACAGGTACGGTACGCGCGGTCGTCATAGCGCTGCTCGCATTCTTTCCGGCCTGCGCGCACGCGCAAGCCGTGCAGCCAGAACCCGCGTCGCCGGTGACGGCCGCGCCGCTTCCAAATCCCGCAATTACCGAAGCTCCGGCCGTGCCGGTCGTTACCCTCTCGCCATCTGCCGGCGTGCCTTCACCGAGCGCGACGCCCGCGACGGGACGGCGACTCGCCGCTTTACGCGTCGTTGCGAAACGCGTGGCGTTTTATTCCAACCGTTTCATCGTCGGCGCGGACGACGACGTCGTGGTAACGCTCGGCGACGGCACGCGCGTTACCGGAAATACGTTTTTCATGGACTTGCGGCTTAACCGTTTCGTCGTCGCAGGCAACGTGAAGGTCACCGCAGGCGGAGCAGAAATCGCCGGAGCCGCATTTTCGGAATATCTCAATTTCGATCGTGCGTATTTCGTTCCGATCGTCGCGGAACCCGATCGTTGGACGTTCGTCGCGGGCGATTACGCGCACCCCGCGCGCGGCCGCGAGATGCCGGGCGATACGTTTTTCTTACCCGATCTTTCGGGCGAGCGGGTCTTCCTCTATGCGAAGGCCGCCGTCATCGATCCGAACGAGAGCGTTCGCTTCACGCCGGCGAATCTAAACTTCGGCGCTACCTTCGCGCCTTTTCCGAGTTACTTCCTAACTTTTTCTGCCAATCCCAATTACGCGCAGAACGCATTGCCCGGAGCCTACGTAGACGGCCCGCTCGATTTTGCCGGAGGCGCGCACGCCCTCGCGACGGCGCACATTCGATACGACGGCCTCAACGGCGTTTATCCCGCACTGGAAGCGCATCAGATCAGCAATAATAGCTACCTCGTTGCGGCGGTGAGCCCCCTCACGCGCCCATTCAAGGTCTACAATTTTCTCGCATACGATCGCATCTCGCCCGGTCTGCAAGCGCAGTTTTTCGCCCAGGAGTCGGCGTTCCAGCACGGCTTCTCGCAACCGCTCTCGGCGAGCGCGTTCGCCGAACTTCAACTGACCGCAGCGCTTCCGCATTCGTATCTTCAGCTCGTTACGCTTCAATACTATAACAGCTTGCTCGGAGAGCCCCCGGTCGGAGACTTCGGCGTGCGCTACTACGGAGATCAATCGCACAACTGGATCGGCGACCACCCTTTCGACGCGACGCTTTCGTGGGTCGGCTTCCGCCATAAGCTGCACGATCTGCCACTATCTTTTCAATTGCGATCTTCGCTCGGCTACGCTCACAACGGCGATCGCGATTTGCCGCAGCTATATTCGACCGGCCCGCTGCAAACGCTCGGCGGCGTCGCGTACACCACGCTTTACAGCAAGGGTGGCGGCATCGACATCACGACGGACTCCTTGCCGATCGTGCGCGACAAACGCCATCGCGATCTCTACTTCACCGGAACCTTCGATAAGCAACGCATCTACTATTCGGCTCCGCACCATACCGACACGACGACGGAGACGCTCTCTCTCACCAAGCTCGTCGATCCGCAGAAGCTGACGGTTTTCGCCTCATACACGAATCAAAACATCGGCGACTTTTATGGCGCTCAGCAATCGATCGCATATCTCGGCGCCTCGGCCGTAAGTCCGTTCACGGGTCAACCGTTTCCGGGCTACGCCGCTTTCCGTGGATTTGCGACGGTCCGCTCGTTTGCCCAACAACTCGTCTGGACGCCGAATCAAACGTTCAACCTCAATTTCTCGATGCGCGAGAATCGAGACTTTCCAGCTCCCGTTCCGGGCTTAGTGCAAATCCTCGGCGATAATCAGTCGTTTGCAAACTACGGCGCGACGCCGTATCAGGCGACGCTCGAGATACGCTATCGCTTGAACCACTTGCTCGTGCTCGACGTTTCCCGCGCCTACTACTTCAACTTCGGCGGTTATCAGCGCTGGCAGCCGCAATTCTCGGTGCAGGTGGAGAAGTGACGGGCGCGTTTCGAATCGGATACTTGCTGCTCGCGGCCGGGGCGCTCGCGATCGGCGGCTCCGGCGCGTTTCCCGCAAGCGGCGCCGCGATTCCCTTACCCGTAGCGCCGGCATCGGGCCAAACGCCGCCGCCGCTTAGCGCCACGGCGACCCCTTCACCCTCGGGCCGCATCGTGAAGTGGACGGGCCAGATTCTCGACGACCGGGCGGGCTTCGTCTTCTTCACCACGGGCGACGGTTTCCGGCTCGATCCCGGGCTTAAAATAAACGATGCGAGAACCGGCGGTCCGACGACGCTTGCCGCCGTAACGCGCACGTATGCCCGCGCGAGCTTCGATGCGGGCAGCGGGCGCGTAGTCGAACTCTCGCTCTCGCATACACGGCTGCCGGACGACGCTTCGTACGATGAAGTTCGCAAGTTCGCGGTAGCGCTCTCGACGCCGTATCCCAATCCCGATCTCGCCCAAGGCGGGACCGGATTCTCGGGTCGCGCGGTTCTCGTTACCTTCAACGTCGAGGTGCCCTCGCGCACGCCGTTCGCCGATCCCATCTACGTCGCGACCGACGCGAGCGGCTGGAGCGCGACGGCGATCCGTCTCGACCGGGTCGATGCGCTGCACTATCGCGTATCGCGCAACTTCGCATCCGGCACGATTTTACGGTACCGCTACACGCGCGGCTCCTGGCGCTCCGCGGAGCGGAATCAATCCGGAATGGAGCCACAGCCGCACATCGTCGTGATCAAGAACGTCGACGTGGAACCGATTCGCGACGTGGTCTACGGCTGGGGCGACCAAGATCAGTTCGCACCCGATCTCGGCAACTCGATCCCGACCCCATTCAACCCGATTCCCTTCAATACGCCGCCCGCCGCAGGCGGCCGCCCGGGCGGCACGGCACCCGTTCCGGTGCCGCCCGGGCATTAATCGCTCGCGACCGCGCCCGTAACGATCTTATGCGCGACGGCCGCCGCTCCGAAGCCGTTGTCGATATTGACGACGCTGACGCCCGGAGCGCAGCCGTTGAGCATGGCGAGGAGCGCCGCGAGTCCGCCGAACGATGCGCCGTATCCGACGCTCGTCGGCACGGCGACGACGGGCGGGCGGATAAGGCCCGCAACGACGCTCGGTAACGCCCCCTCCATCCCGGCGACGACGATGACGACGCGGCAACTATTGAGATCGTCGACCGCCGCGAGCGTCCGGTGAAGGCCCGCCACACCGACGTCGTAGCGCTCGACCACCACGTGCCCGAGCGCTTCCAGGGTGCGCGCGGCTTCCGTCGCCACGGGCAAGTCGGACGTGCCGGCGCAGGCGACCGCAACGCGCAGCCCCGTCACGGGCAATCGCCCGCAACGCAACACCCGCGACGTCTCGTCGTAGACGGCTTCCGGCAGTTCTGCCGCGAGCGCCGCGCCGTCGGAAGCGCAGACGCGCGTCGCGAGCGCGAAACCCGCTTCGGCATACAGTTCGCGCGCGATGCGGCCGATCTGCTCGCGCG
>CAXTIY010000323.1:0-4190 GCA_964244215.1 uncultured bacterium | reverse complement strand
GTTGCGGGCGATTAGCTCAGCTGGGAGAGCGGCACCTTTACACGGTGATGGTCGGCGGTTCGATCCCGTCATCGCCCATAGCGACCCCTTCGACCCGCAATCGGCGCGTGCCGGTTTGAGCATAGCGCTTCTGCGAAGCGCCGATTAATCGGCTTTCGGATTCTAAAAAGTGTTCTTCGTGGTTTGTGTCGCCGCCGGCGCGACGATAGCGCGGTTGCCTCGCATCTCGATCTTGTACGATAGGCTCGTCGATGCGTGCGGGCAGCAAAGCGGGTCGCTTCCAGAATAGCGCGTAAAGGTTACGCCGAACTCCGCTTCGTCGTACAAGTCGACGCCCAGTCCCGATACGCCGCCGTCGCTACGAGCGTTCATGAGTACGGGCGATATGGTCCCTGCGAAGGCGCCCTCGACGAACACGAATCCCCGATAGCCGTCGAGATGACGTCCTGCTACTGGTTCATGACGCCGTTCGCGCATTAGAGAATGTGCTCCGTCTACGATCGGTGCGATGCGCTCTTCCGCTTAGCGACGAGATCGTAGCCCATGACAGCTTTTAACTAAAGGCCATCTACATCTATATTATTTCATATTATATTCTCGCTTAGTTCAGGCGCGCGACCCGCGAATGGCCACCGGACTCTTCTGGTGTATTCCGGACGTTCCGTAACGTTCGTTGCTTCTCACGTTCGTGCAGATGAAAGGCGAACTCACATGATAACTGCAGACCTCATCGCACCACCCGTCGTCGTCACATATACGCACAAACATTGGCCGGGCTACACGGCGGCGTGCTGGATCAAACGCTCACCGACACTAATCATTAAACTCGGGGCCGGCGCGACGTACACCGTATATGGAATATTCGATCGTAATACGATCGGCGAATTCCCCGCGATCGCGAGCACGCTCGCACGAACGGACGACCGGGGCGAGACGCTCATAACGACTCCGAGCGACCCGCACGCCCGCGGCCTCATCTGTATGGCAATCGAAGATGCCGTCTAATCTCGGCTAGGTGCGACGCCGCTCACGCTTGGTGTTGAGTCGTGCCGGTCATAAGATGGCATGCTCAATTTGATCCGGGTCGTCGCATCCGTCGTTTTAGTAACGGCTTGCTCGAGCACCGCTCTTGCCGGCGCCAAAAGCTCTGCTGCTTCTGAAGCCGTCCGCGTGCATCAGGCCCAAGTCGTCTCGGCTCGGGCGGAGCTCGCGCAAGATGAGATGTTTCGAACGAGCGATGCTTCGTTGCTCGAGACGGCGCAAGCGGCACTCGACGCCTCGATCGCATTGTCTTCGGCGGCCCGAGATAAGGCGGGTGCGCTCAAAGCGACCGCAACCGCTCTGCGCGGTATCGCCTACGAGCTGACGAATCGGCCCGGGCTTAGCGCGGCTCAAAATCATAAGATGGTTGCGGCGATGGAAGCGGCGGACGCTGCGGAGAGCGCCGCCGGCGCCGCGCAAACGACCGCGAATTTAGCTGCCGGCGTCGTCAGGCAGAACAATGGGTTCGCCTTGCGGCTAACGGCTGCGATCGAGTCGCTAGATCAGCGGATGGAAGCGTGCAACGCCTTCATTCACTCGAGCGATCTCGCTTCACGGGCTCCTGGGCATCCGCCGCTCGAGCGCGAGTCGCTCGCTCTCGGAACGACTCGCTAACTCGCGCGGCGGCATGGACGGCGCCCGGGCGGGGTGAATCGAACCGGCGATGCTCGGTATGTCACACGTCTTTCTCCACGTCGGTTTATGTAACGCGGTCGCAAATTTGCCGCCGGAAACCGAGATCGCGATGCACGTGCGCATGTCGTACCGCGTCGGTGGCACCGAGGTCGATAAAGTCTTCCGATTCGCTCGAGGTGAGGGGCCACAGACCGTCGTCGAATTCGACGTTCCGCGCGGTGGCTATCGCCTACAGCTCGACGTGCCGAAGTATCGCTGCACGGGTTCCGATTTTCTTTTCATGCTCCCCGACCGCGATCGCAATATCTCCGAAGCGCTAACCGACGGCCCTACGACCGAACCGCCGCCCGTGCTCTTAATGAACGGTACGGCACCCATCTCTTTTTTGTACGTGAAGCCGACGTTCGTGCTCTTCGATAAAACGGTAAAGTGCGATCAGCCGGTCGGCGAACAGCTGCCGTTTAAGAATAACGTCGAGTACGATCAGGGTTCGTATTATGTGTCGCTCCATCCCGATCCGTCGCTCGAGCCGCATCAGCCGGTGGTGCTTGCGCTACGTCTGCGCACGCCGACCGGTAGCGCCCATTATGTCCGCGTTCCGCTCGCTTTCCCGTTGCAATGGGGCGGTTGGCCGAGCACGATCGACCTTAATGTGAGCGAAGATATGATCGACGGGCTCGCGACCGAGAAAGTCGATACGCTGCTCTGTCTAAAGTTTTGGGAAACGAGCGTCCATTGATCGCTCGGCACATTCTCATCTAATTCGCGCAACGGGCCGGCACGGGCGACCGTTCCGTGCACATGCTCGACCACAGCCTCGCCGGCTCGTCCTGTGATCACGTGGCGGCCGCGCGACGAATTGCCGATACGAGTGGCGTGAGAGGACGAGCGTAACTTGGACGGCACACAGGCGACGTTCCGGCCGGCGGGGCCGCTCGGGCATGCTCCGCTCGCACCGTATGCGGGCCGGTTCGATGCGCGACTGGCGGCGCATCTGCTGCGGCGCGCCGGCTTCGGCGGTTCGCCGCAAGACGTGGAGCGCGTGGGCAAGGGCCGGATGCGCGATGCCGTCGCCGCGTTAATCCGCTTTCCCGCGACCCCCGATCTGCCGGCGCAACCGCCCAACCTGCCCGATTTTACCGATCTCGACGCGCAAATTCGCGAGCGGGCAATGAGCCGCTCCGGCGCGCCGGCCGAGCTCCCTTCGCCCGCTTCACCGGTTCCGACGACGGGTGCCTCCGCTCAGGCGATGATGGGTGCCGGCGGCCAGACGATGATGGGTGCTGCGGATACCCAAGCGATGAAGCCGGCGGGCGATCCGCAGATGGTCGAATTGCAGCGGCAGCGGCGCATCCTCGAGCGTCGGGCCATCGACGCGACACAGCTGTGGTGGCTCGATCGGATGATCGCCACGCCCGCGCCGTTGCAAGAGAAGATGACCCTGTTCTGGCACGGCCACTTCACGACGGCCGCGATTCAAAAGGGCGTTACGCCCGCGGAGATTTTAGCGCAAAACGCGCTGTTCCGCTCGTTCGCGCTCGGTAACGCGCGCGAATTAACGCAGCGCGTCGCCGTCGATCCGGCGATGCTCAAGTATCTCGATAATCTTCACAACGAAGCCGCCCATCCGAACGAGAACTTCGCACGCGAATTGATGGAGCTCTATACGCTCGGCATCGGCAACTACACGGAATCGGACGTCCGCGAGGCCGCGCGCGCCTGGACGGGTGTGCGCCTGCGCCGCCTGACGGACGAAGTCTTCGTCAATCCGCGGTTGCACGACGACGGTTCGAAGACGTTTCTCGGGCGGACCGGTAATTTTACCGGGACCGACGTCGTGAACATCATCTTCGGGCAGCCCGCGGCGGCTCGCTTTTTCGCGACGAAATTACTCGCGTTCTTCGTATACGACGATCCGGAACCGGAGCTCGTTACGGCGGTCGCGGGCCTGTTGCACGCGCACGATTTCGAGCTCGCGCCCGTGCTCGCGACGCTGTTTTCTTCCAACGTCTTCTATTCCGAGCGGGCGTATCGCGCACTGGTTAAAAGCCCGGTCGACTTCGTGGTCGGCAGCTATCGTTTATTCGGCGTCGCGCAGGCGGCTCCGGCGACGCTCGCGGCGCTGCAGCGCATGACCCAGGTGCTGTTCTATCCGCCGAACGTCAAAGGGTGGGCGGGCGGAAGCGCGTGGATCAATAGCTCGACCGTTCTCGCTCGCGAGAACTTCGCAAGCGCCCTCATGACCGCAAACGTGGTGAGCGGTGCGTCGAGTTGGCTTCTGGCGAGCGGGCCGACCGATCCCTCGGCCGCTTCAAAATCGCTCGTCGCGACCATCGTGCAAGGCGATGCGTCGCCTGCGTCGCTCGCAAAATTGGAAGCGTATTTGCGCGGCGCGGATTCGGCGGCGAACGGTGCGCTCTCCGGTGAGAATTTCGAACAACGTATGCGCGGCGGCGCGTATCTGACGATGGCGATGCCCGCTTACCAACTCGCTTGAAAAGGCTTTAACTACA
>CAXTIY010000322.1:0-4230 GCA_964244215.1 uncultured bacterium | reverse complement strand
GGCTTCCGTTTCGATGCGTAGCGCGGCCGCCACGTTCGCGCGAATAGCCGGTAAATGCGGCCCGAGACGCGGTGCCTGCACGACGACGGTCGCATCGACGTTGCCGAGTTCGAAGCCCGCTTCCCGGGCCATCGCGGCGCACGCCGCAAGTAAGCGCATGGAGTCCGCTCCGCTGTAGCGGGCGTCGCTATCGGGAAAGTGCTGCCCGAGGTCGCCGAGCGCGCACGCCCCGAGAATCGCGTCGGAAAGCGCGTGCGCGAGCACGTCGGCATCGGAGTGGCCGAGCGGCCCCCGCTCGAACGGAATCGTCACCCCGCCGAGGATGAAAGGCCGATTTTCCACGAGGCGGTGAGCGTCGAAGCCGTGTCCGACGCGCAGCGCGAGCGTGCTCACGCAGGCGCGACCGCGAGGCGCTCGCGCAGGATCGCTTCCGCGAGGATCCGGTCTCCCGGCAGCGTCACTTTGAAGTTTTCGCCGCTCGCCGGAATAACCACGACGCGCAAGCCGCAGCGCTCGAGCAGCGTGGCGTCGTCGGTTACTTCCCAGCCTTCGTGGCACGCCCGCGCGTGCGCCGCACGCAGATCCGAGAGCATGCCGAATTGCGGTGTCTGCGCGGCCCACAGCTCCGAACGTTGCAGCGTTCGGACGACGGTCCGCCCGTCGCTCGCGACCACCTTGATCGTGTCGATGACGGGCGCTGCGAGCAGTGCGCCGACCCCGGGGGCCGTCGCCGCCATCCCCGCCCGCACGTCGGCTGCGTTGACGAGCGGCCGCGCACCGTCGTGAACGAAGACCGCCTCGCAACTCGCCGGCACCGCAGCAAGCGCGTTCTCGACGCTCTCGCGCCGCGTGTTGCCGCCCGCGACCACGACCGTGCGCAGCCGGGGCGCGAACGCGCGCGCGAGCGCTTCCATCGCCCGAGCGTTCTCGGCCTCGGTCGCGACGACGAGCTCCGTGAGCTCCGCCATCGCCCCGAACGTCGCGAACGACCACGCCACGAGCGGCCGCCCTGCAAGCTCGATCAGTTGCTTCGGCCGACCGAAGCGCACGCCGCGCCCCGCCGCCACCACGACCGCCGCGAAGGTCACGACGTCACGCTCTGCGCGCGCTTGACTTTGGCGAAGATCATCCGCCCCGAAGAAGTTTGCAGCACGCTCGTCACTTGTACGTCCGTCTCTTCGCCGAGCAGCCGCCGACCGTTTTCGACGACGATCATCGTACCGTCGTCGAGATAGCCGACGCCTTGATGCGCCTCTTTGCCGTCGCGCACGATCGTCACGTGCAGCTCTTCACCCGGCAGCACGACCGGCTTGACGGCGCCCGCGAGCTCGTTGATATTGAGCACCGCAACGCCTTCGACGTGGGCCACACGATTGAGATTGTAGTCGCTCGTCACGAGCTTCCCGCCGCGTTCGAGCGCGAGGCGCACGAGCTTTGCATCGACACCGACCGCGTCCTCGTAATCGCGTTCGGCGATCTCGAGGCGGGCGAGTTCTTGCATTTTTGCGAGCACCTCGAGGCCGCGCCGGCCGCGCGTGCGTTTCATGGGATCCGCGGAATCCGCGATCGCATGCAATTCGCGAAGGACGAAGCGCGGCAACACGAGCGGTCCTTCGAGAAACCCCGCTTCCAATATTTCGAGAATGCGTCCGTCCACGATGACGGAGGTATCGATGATCTTCTCGATCGCGGGTACGGCCTCGGCGTTACCGCCCCCCTCGCGGCCGCCGAGTCGCTTCGCACCGACGCGCACGCCGAGAAAGGCCGCGAAGATGCCGAGCAACACGTAGCTGACGTTCGCGACGTAGCCGCCGGAGGGGCCCGCGTTCGCGATCACTTCGAAGAGGACGCTCTTGAGCAAAAACGCGATCACGAGCCCCGCGATGAGGCCGATCGCGCCGCCCGAAATTTGACCCGCGCTCAGGCGCTCGAGCGCACCTTCCACCGCGTCGAGTTCGACCTCGAAAACCGAGACGGCGAGGGGCGCGAGAAAGAGTCCGGCGAGAGCGCCCGCGACCGGCACTGCGATCTCGAGCGCGATCAGCCAACCTTGGTTCGCGACGTGCAGCGAGATGAGGTGAGCGTACGCTTCGCGTCCGAGCAGAAAGCCCGTAACGGCGAAGAGCACCATGAAGAGGACGCGCAGGATCGTGCGAGGCACGCGTCAGCCCGCGAACGTAACGAAGGCGCCGCAAACGTCGTTCGCGACGAAGCGGCCGCGTCGCGTCAGGCGGACGTGCGATGGCGTCACGTCGAGCGTTCCCGTCGCGCGCATCTCCGAAAGCACCGGTGCGTAAAAGGTGTGAAAATCAACGTCGTACCGTTCCGCAAAGGCCGCGACATCTACCCCCTCGGCCGTGCGCAGCGCGAGCATCGCCGCCTCGCCCACCTTGGCCGCACCCTCGAGGCGTTCGTCGTCGCTCGGGACCGGTCGGCCGCTTTCGAGCGCCGCACAATATGTTTCGAGATCGCGCGCGCGTACCGCGCGATTTCCGGCTAAATACGAGGCGGCGCCGACGCCGAGCCCGAGATACTCGCCGTTCGCCCAATAGTTCGCATTGTGTTCGCAGCGGGCGCCCGGCAGCGAAAAATTGCTGATTTCGTACTGCTCGTAGCCGGCCGCGGTAAGGCCGTCGATCGCTACGCCGTAGAGATCCGCTTCGCGATCGTTATCCGGAAAATCGGCCGGGCGGCGCGCGTACCACGCCGCGAACGGCGTGTTTTCCTCGATCGTAAGCCCGTAGGTCGAGACGTGCCTCGGCGCGAGCGCGAACGTCGCGGCGAGCGACGTGCGCAGCGTCTCTTCGGTTTGGCCGGGCGTGCCGAAGATAAGATCGAGCGATAGATTGTCGATATCCGCGGCGCGCGCCGCAGCGAATGCGTTCGCGACGTCCTGCGGGGTGTGCCGGCGCCCGAGCGTCGCAATCTCGGCCGGCACGAACGATTGGACGCCGAACGAAACGCGCGTGATGCCGGCCCGGCGGTACGCCACGAACGTGTCGGGCGAACAGAGTTCGGCGTCGGGGTTCATTTCGATGGTCGCTTCGGCGCCCGCCGGCAGCGCGAATCGTTCGCGCAAGAGGGCGACGAGCTCCGCGATGCGTTCCGGTGCGTACGTATTCGGCGTTCCACCTCCGAAGAATAGCGTCCGCGCGGCGAAGGCCGGTGCCGCGTCGACTTCCCGGCCGAGGGCGGCGAGATAGCGTTCCGCGCTGCTGCGGCGAACCGGCCATTTCGCAAAATCGCAATACGGGCAGATGTAGGGGCAGAACGGAAGATGCACGTAGAGCCCACCCGTCGCGGCCGGTGAGCCGCGCGCGCCCGCGCTTATTTTACTTCGCGCGCCTCGACGAGGGTCGCCGTTACCGCCGACGGCATGACGAGTTCGCCGATGCGGCCGACGACGTCTTCACGCACTTCCGCAACGGCCGCCCGGATGGCGCTACGGATCGCCGTGCGATTCGCGCGGCCGTGGGCGACGATGCAATTTCCGCGCAATCCCAAGAGCGGCGCGCCCCCGTAATTATCGTAACTCAATTTGCCGCGCACGCGCCGCAGCGCCGGCCGCACCAGCAGCGCGCCGAATTTCTCGATCGGGTTGCCGCTCTTAATTTCGGCGACCACGATGTCGCCGATGAGCGACGCCGCGCCTTCGGCGAGTTTGAGCATCACGTTGCCGACGAAGCCGTCGGTTACGAAGACGTCGGCCACGTTGACGAAGACGTCCTTGCCTTCGACGTTGCCGATAAAATTAATCGGCGTCGCTTCGAGCAGCCGTGCCGCCTCGATCGTCTGTGTATTGCCTTTGACGCGCTCTTCGCCGACGGAGATAATGCCGACTTTGGGATCGGCGATGCCGAGCACGGCTCGCGCGTAGGCACTTCCCATAACGCCGAACTGCGCCAGCCACTCGGGCCGGCAATCGACGTTCGCGCCGCTATCGAGGACCACGACGGGACCATGTTTGGCCGGAAAGACGACGGCGATTGCGGGCCGCGCGACGCCCGGTATCGTGCGCAAACGAATGAGGGCGATGGCGAGAAACGCGCCGCTGTTGCCCGCCGAGACCGCGGCTTCGGCTTTCCCCTCGCGAACGAGGTCGATCGCGATCCCGAGCGACGAGTCGCCGCAATTGCGGAGCGCTTGCGACGGGTTCGCGTCCATAGCGATTGCCGAGGCCGCGTGAACGACCTCGATGTCGGGGGCGAGGTGCTCGTGAAGGAGCGGCTC
>CAXTIY010000321.1:0-4240 GCA_964244215.1 uncultured bacterium | reverse complement strand
AAACAAACGCGCGACGACACGCTCAGCCTGCCGGAAACCGCGGCGCTCAGCCGTCTCGATCGCCTCGGCCCGAGCACGCTGACTGCACTTGCCAAAGTCGAGCGCATCAGTGCGCAGTCGCTCGGCGCGACGCTTGCATCGCTCGAGGAGCGCCAGCTCGTTCGCCGCGCGCCAGATCCGCGCGACGGCCGGCAAACGGTCATTTCCTTGACCAAAGCCGGGCGCGACGTCACGCTGAGTCGCCGCAACCGCCGCGCGCGTCAGATCGCGCAAGCACTGAAAGCGTCGTTTACCGCAGATGAATGCGCGACGTTGCTCGCGGCTGCGCCTCTGCTAGAGCGGCTCGCAAACCTGCTCTGATGGCCGCACGACGCCCGCACGTCGCCGAACAGCCACGACGCGATGATCGCTACCCTTGGATCGTGCTCACGAACACGACCGTTGCGATGTTCATGTCGACGCTCGACGCGTCGATCGTTATCATCGCGCTGCCCGCAATCTTTCGCGGGATCCGTCTTGACCCGCTCGCGCCCGGCAACGTCGCGTACCTGTTGTGGATGATCATGGGCTACACGCTCGTCCAGTCCGTCCTCGTCGTCACCCTCGGGCGACTCGGTGACATGTACGGTCGCGTCCGCATCTACAATCTCGGCTTCGCCGTGTTCACCGTTGCGTCGGTGCTGCTTTCCCTCGACCCGCTCACCGGAGCGAAGGGGGCGATCTGGCTCATCGGTTGGCGCTTCTTGCAGGCGTTCGGGGGCTCGATGCTCACTGCTAATTCGGCTGCGATCCTCACCGATGCATTTCCGGAACAGCGGCGCGGCTTCGCGCTCGGGATCAACCAGGTAGCCGGTTTAGCCGGACAGTTCATCGGGCTCGTCGCGGGCGGCGTGCTCGCGATCGTCAACTGGCGCGCCGTTTTCTGGATCAACGTGCCGGTCGGCATTTTCGGGACGTATTGGGCGTATCGGCATCTACGCGAGGTCGGCCATGGGCATGCCGGACGAATGGATTGGTGGGGAAACGTGACCTTCGCAGGCGGCCTCTGCGCAATTCTCGTTGCTATCACGTTCGGCATTCGGCCGTATGCGAACGCCGCGATGGGATGGACGAATCCGGCCACCCTGCTGCCGCTTGCCGGCGGCGCCGCACTCATGACCGCTTTCGTCCTTATCGAGCGCATCGTGCGCGAGCCGATGTTGGATCTCGGGCTACTACGCATTCGCGCATTTGCGGCCGGCATGTTCACGGCGCTCGCGGCGGCGGTCGCGCGCGGCGGCTTGCAAATTATTCTCGTTATTTGGCTCCAGGGCGTTTGGCTACCGCTACATGGCGTCCGCTACAACGACGCGCCGCTCTGGGCCGGGATCGCGCTACTGCCGCTCTCGCTGGGTTTTCTCGTGGCGGGCCCGGTCTCGGGATACTACTCCGATCGCTTCGGCGCGCGAACCTTCGCGACGACGGGCTTGCTCATCAGCGCCGCGGGTTTTGCGGGCCTGATGTTGATGCCGACCGACTTCGCCTATCCGACCTTCGCCGTACTGCTCGGCGCGGTGGGAATCGGCCAGGGGATGTTCTCGGCGCCGAACACCGCGGCGATCATGAGCAGCGTCCCGGCCGGCCGTCGCGGCGTGGCATCGGGGATGCGAGCGACGTTTCAGAACGCCGGCACCTTGCTTTCGATCGGTATCTCGTTCTCTGAAATGATCGCCGGACTGTCGGGCGCATTGCCGCAAGCGGTGTTCGACGGGCTCCGCGCCCACGGCGTCGCCCTCGACGTTGCGCGCAGTGCGGCCGCGCTTCCCCCCGGCGTCTCGCTGTTTTCAGCATTCCTCGGCGTCAATCCGATGCTCCATCTTCTCGGCGTCGGCGGTTCGCTCCAGACGCTTTCCGCCTCGGCGCGCGGCATCATTGCCGACCAAAGCTTCTACCCGCGCTTGATCGCGCAGCCGTTTCACGACGGTCTCGTCGCCGTCCTTTCGAAAGCGGCCGGCCTCTCCGTCATAGCTGCAATCGTTTCTCTGTTCGGGACGGTCGAACGAAAGGACCACTCGTGACCGACATCGCCCCCATCTTGCCCGGCGAAACCGCGCTATTGCTGCTCGACTACCAGGTCGGCATCATCGGTATGATGCCGGGCGGCGATGCACTCGTCGCGCGCGCTGCAACGGCGGCCGCAACGCTCCGTGCCGCGGGTAGCCGTATCGGCTACGTGCGCGTCGGCTTCACCGACGACGACTTGCGTGCGCTTCCGCCGCGGAATAAGATGGCTACCCGCGTCGCTGCGATGGCCGAAATGGCACGCGCCGACGGTCCGGCGACCGCAATCGACCCGCGCCTCGCGCCGGCACCGGAAGATATTGTCGTGCGAAAGACGCGCGTCGGCCCGTTCCTAACGACCGATCTCGACGCCCAGCTCCGTGCTGCCGGCGTCACGACGCTCGTCCTCGCGGGGATCAGCACGAGCGGCGTGGTGATCTCGACGGTGCGAGATGCCGCCGATCGCGACTACCGCTTAATCGTCCTGCGCGATGCCTGCGCCGATCGTGAAGCCGACGTTCATGCGTTCCTGACCGACCGCATCATTGCGCACCAGGCAGACGTCATTGAGGTTGCCGAACTCGCATCGCTGATCGCGTCATGACCGATGGCGGAATCGCGTCACGATTCACGAGCCGCGCGGACGCTCTGGAATGAACGCGCTCGGAGAGCGGCTCCTGGCGGGGGCGCGTCTTTAAACGCGAACTGCTTCATAATTGCGATTTGTCTTCGGGTTCCGCGCGAGAAGCGGAATGCAGGCGCCCTTCGGCAGTTTGGCGGTGCCCCGTCGCCGGCACGACTCCTGCGGCTTTACCCAAGCCGAAGGG
Organism: uncultured bacterium; assembly: GCA_964244215.1. Taxonomy (GTDB): domain Bacteria; phylum Vulcanimicrobiota; class Vulcanimicrobiia; order Vulcanimicrobiales; family Vulcanimicrobiaceae; genus CAXTIY01. The sequence continues at coordinate 1,373 of CAXTIY010000321.1, read as the reverse complement.
CGGCATGTTGACATACATTGTCTCGAACGCGTTCGGAGCGACGACGTAGGTTTCGTGCCAAATACCGACGTCACCGGTTGTTCCGATGGCGTTATTGTAAGCTTTCCATGCCGGCAAATGCTCTGCGTCGCGATTCTTCGCGTACGCCAAGAGTTTATCGGCCGAGCGCCAGTATTCGACGACGATGATCGTGCGTCCAAACCATACTTCGTACCCGAGTAGGCCGAGATCGCGGTTTACCGAAAGTTCCTTGAGCATGCGCGGCATCGCCATAGCAACGGGAAGCCACTTATTGACCTTCCACGGTCGGTTGACGCGCATACCGATCAAGAACAAGACGAACCCACCCTCGAGCTCGGCGGTTAATCGATCTGGCACGACCATGGCGCGGCGGCTCTTCGGCCCTAGCACTTGTGGCCGTCCATTGTAGAGTTCCAATGCGCTGCGCGAGTCGTGAAACTGAGCACGTTCATCTTAGCTGTTGCGTCCTCCGGCGATCGTAGCGACGTTTGGAGAATCGCCAATCTGACCGAGGATGCGGACGATCTGCTTGCCCCTTCGGCCCCCGCTTTGCATCGCTCGGTGGGCGTCGGCTATTTCTGCCAGTGGATAGACATTGTCTACGCTTGGCCGGATAGCTCCGCTCTCCACGTAGCTCGCGAGATCCGCAAGCAGCTTCGTCTTCGGTTTGTCGCTGAAGAAGCGGACGCGTCGACCGCCGTAGATCCGTGACACCAGCGTGTAAAGCATCGAAGCCAGCGGGCGCTTGGGGTCGGGCACGATCGAGGCCATGCGCCCGCCCGGCGCAAGGAGGGCACGATACGCGCGAAGCTCGCTGCCCACGGTGTCGAGAATGACGTCGAAGGTTCCGAGTTCCGCCGGCCGCGTCGTGGCATAGTCGAAGACCCGGTCGGCGCCGAGCTCTCGGACGAATTCGAGATTTGACGCGCCCGCCAATGCCGTGACATGTGCGCCGATCGATTTGCCGAGCTGGACCGCGATAGACCCGACGCCGCCGCTTGCGCCACGGACCAAGAGCCGCTCGCCGGCCTTCAGCTGACCGATGTCCCGCAGCGCGGTAATAGCGGTTGCGCCCACGACGGGGAGCGCTGCCGCCTCGACATCATCGATGCCGCTCGGCCGCAGCGATAGCTGCTCGGGTCGTACGCAAACGAACTCGGCAACGCTGCCGGTCTGTCCGTTCGGCAACACTCCCCAAACCCGATCGCCGACCTCGAATTGCGACGTGTGCGCGCCAAGTGCCGCTACTTCACCAGCGAAGTCGAGCCCGGTGCGCCGGGGGAATTTTCGGCCGGTCAACAGTTTCAGCGTTCCGGCGCGAACGATCAGATCGATGCCGTTTACGCTCGCGG
>CAXTIY010000320.1:0-4242 GCA_964244215.1 uncultured bacterium | reverse complement strand
TAGCTCAATGGTAGAGCAGTTGACTCTTAATCAATTGGTTGAAGGTTCGAGTCCTTCGCGGTGCACATCTTCTTCCGGAACCTCGCGGCGACGCGAGGTTTTCTTCGTACGGGAATCGCCGTCGTTCGTAGAATGCGAGCGTCGATGAAACTCTTTTTGGAAATCCTCGTCTCGATCGTCTTACATCCGGTCGCCCTGATCTTGATGCTGTTGAACATCATCGGCCGGAGCGACCTCGACGGCGGCAAGAAGGTCGTCTGGAGCCTGGTCGGCATCATTTGGGGTGTAGGGCCGATCCTTTACATTACCGTCGGTGAGGGAACGCTCTGGTAAGTGGCAGCCCAAGGTGACATTCGGGCGGTACGCTTACCCAAGCGCGACACGCTCGTCTCCGTCTGCCACACCTGCTCGGGCGACGGTTCGGCACTGCGATCGGCGCTGAAGAAAGAGTTCAAGCGGCGCGGTTGCGGGAAGACCGTGCGCGTCGTGAAATCTTCGTGCCTCGACATCTGCCCGAAGCGCGCGGTTGCCGTGGCGGTCGCGCACGATCGTGCGCTCGGAAACGGCGTCCGCTACTTCAGTGTGGCGAACGGTGCCGACCCCGAGCTCGTCGCGTCGACCTTGCGCCCGTAGCGGCCGGCCCCGAGCGCCCGGGACGGAGTCAGTCCACGCCGAGCAGTTCGATATCGAAAACGAGCGTGGCATTCGGCGGGATCGCTCCGCCCCCGGCGCCCGCATCGCCATAACCGAGCTTCGGCGGAATAACGAGCTTGCGCCGGCCGCCGACTCGCATCGTCGCGACGCCTTCGTCCCAGCCCGGAATAACTTGGCCTTCACCGATCGCGAATGAAAACGGCTGACCGCGGTCGCGGGAACTGTCGAATTTCTTGCCGCTCGTGAGCGTGCCGACGTAATGGACCTTGACCGTCTGCCCCGTCTTCGGCAGCGCGCCCTTGCCGAGCACGAGGTCGGTGTATTTGAGGCCGTCGGAAAGCGTGACGGTCTTGAGCGCTTTCGCATCCGCGCGACCGAGCGACGCAGCGAACGGGAGAACGAGAAGGCCGAACGTGAAGGAAGAGCGCTTCATCGTAAGCGCCGTTCGGGCGCGATAGGCACGGCCACCTCTCGCGCCCAACAACCGTAACGCCCAATGCTACGCGACACTGTGACCGGACCGCCCCGCGCGGCAATTGCTCGAGTGCCGTCCGCCTTCGAGCGGGTGCCGGCGACGGCTGCCGAATGGCTCGCCGCCGCGACGCTCGCGGCGATTACCATCGGCGTCTTCGTCGCGTTACCGAATGTCCGCGTCGACATCGGCATGGTGCCGTTATTCTATCCGTTCTTCGGTTCGGTCGTAAGCGTGAGCCAAGCGGTTACCGCGCTGATCCTCTTCTGGCGCGCGGAGCTCGCGCACGAACGTCGCGTCGCGGCGCTCGGCGGAACCTATCTCTTCGCCGCGCTCGTGGCGCTCGCGAACGTTTTAGCGTTACCGAATAACATGTTCGGCGCGAACTTGTTCGGACCGCATGCCGCCGCGTGGTATCGCGTTTTCGCTCATCTCGCGTGGCCTCTCGGTATCGCCATTTTCGCGTGGATGCCGGGCGATCGCAACCGCGGGCCCGCGCGGGCGCTCGTCGTCGCGCTCGCGGCCGCGCTCGCAGCGATCGCCTTCGGCGCCTTCGGTGCGACGCTACTACCGCCGCTCGTCGACGCACGCGGCGCGTTTCTGCCGGGCTTTTATCTCGCGTTTACGGTTTCGTCCTTCATAAGCGTCTTCGCGATTTGCTCGCTCTTGCGGCGCAGGCCGACGTCACTCGAACTTTGGGTCACGCTCTCGGTGCTATTCTTGCTCGCGGAGACGATTCTCTCGATACGGTCGGGGGTTCGTTTCTCGCTCGGAAGCTACGTCGGTCGCGGTTTTGGTGTGGCATCTGCCCTCGTCGTCTTCGTCGCGTTAACGGGCGAATACATCGCACTGCTGCGTCGCGCGAACGTCGTCGAACGTTTCGCAACGATCGCCGAGGCCGCGCCCATCATCACGATCATCGCCGATAACGACGGACGTTGTTCGTTCGTGAACGGCCGCTGGACGGCGCTTACGGGCCAGTCGGCGAACGACGCGTTCGGCGCCGGCTACCGCAACGTGATCCATGCGGGCGATCTGGAACGGGTGGAAGGTCCGTGGCGTATCGCTAATCGCGCGCGGCGCGAATTCGTCACCGAATTACGCTTTTACGATGCCGCGACGCAGCGTCATCGCTGGCACCTTATTCGCTCTTCCGCGCTCGGCGACGGTCCCGGTCGCGTCGATGCGTGGCTCGTTACCGCAACCGATATCGACGATCAACGCCGTGCGCTCGACGAAGCGCGCGCCGCGCAACTCGAATTCCAACGCATCGCGGAAGCCATTCCGCAAATCGTCTGGACCGCGCAACCGAGCGGCACGATCGATTGGGCGAATGCGAATTGGTACGCTTACAGCGGCCTCACCACGGCCACGTCGCTCGATACGGCGTGGCGCAGCGTTTCGCATCCCGAGGACCGCGCCGAAATCTTGCGGCGCTGGCATGACGCGATCGAAACGGGTCAGCCCGTGGAAATGGAATTTCGATTGCTGCGCGCGGACGGCGCGTACCGCTGGTTCCTCACGCGCGTCGTGCCCGTTCGCGATAACGCGGGCGCGCTCGTGCGCTGGTACGGCACGTCGACCGACATCGACGAACGGCGCCGCCAAGGCGACGAACTCACGCGCCTCTACGAACGCGAACACAGCGTCGCAAAGGCCCTGCAGTCGGCGTTTCTGCCGCCCTTCTTGCCCGACGTCGCGGGCATCGCGTTCGATGCGGTCTATCGTCCCGCGGCCCGGGAAACCGAAGTCGGCGGCGACTGGTACGACGCGTTTCTCCTACCCGACGACCGCGTCGCGATTTCCGTCGGCGACGTGATGGGGCACGGCCTCGAAGCCGCGACCGCGATGGTACGGGTACGCGAATCTTTGCGAGCGGCGGCCATGCTGCCCGATCTCGCACCGGACGGCGTCTTGCGCACCGCGAGCCGCGCGCTCGCGATGGCGCAGAGCGACGTGCTCGCCACGGCCACGTACGGCGTGCTCGACCGCAACGCCGCGACGTTTTCGTACGCCTGCGCTGGCCACCCGGGCCCGCTGCTCCGCCGCGCGTCCGGCGTGAAGTCGCTCTCGGGCGGCGGTACGTTACTCGGCCTCGAAGGCGTGGCCGCGACGACCCACGTAATCGCCTTGCGTACGGGAGACATCCTTGCCTTTTATACCGACGGGCTCGTCGAATCCGAACGCGATATCGAACGCGGCGAACGGCGTCTCCTCGAAGCGCTCGGCGCGAACGGTCGCGACGCGGCGATGATCGTGGCTGCGGCGTTAACGAGCGAACCGCGCGACGACGTCGCGCTACTTACCGTCGCGATCGACGCCTTGCCGAGCGCCGCCCTCGCCGGCCCGAACTGGAAATTCGCTTCCGACGACGCGCGCACGGCGCAGGTGGCGCGCTCGTCGTTCGTCGCGTATCTCCGCGCGCACGATTTGCTCGAAGGCGACATCGCCGCCGCGGAAATCGTGTTCGGCGAACTCGTCGGTAACGTCGTGCGTCACGCGCCGGGCCCGATCGATGTCGAACTGGCCTGGAACGACGCGGCGCCCCTGCTCGTGGTTCGGGATCGCGGTGCCGGTTTCGAGCCGCGTTCGACCGCGCTGCCGGCCGACGACTATTCGGAAAACGGCCGCGGTCTTTATCTTATCGCGACCTTCGCGAATATGCCGAGCGTGCGCCGGCGCGCCGACGGCGGCGCCGAAATCGCCGTGCAACTCGCGCTGCAAAGCGCCGCGCTGGACGTTCGCTCGGCATGACGTCGACTGCCGCCGTCGCGCCGGAGCAGGCGCCTGCCACCGAACACGGCGGCGACCGCTCGAGCAAACTCGTCGTCGCGGCGCTCGGCGTCGTGTTCGGCGATATCGGAACGAGCCCGCTCTACGCGTTGAAAACGTGCTTCACCACGGCTCAAGTTGCGCCGACGCCCGAGAACGTGCTCGGTATCATCTCGCTCGTGTTTTGGACGCTCGTGATCGTCGTGTGCGTAAAGTACGTCGGCATTCTGATGCGCATCGATCACGATGGAGAAGGCGGCATCCTCGCGCTGCTCGCGCTCGCTTCTCCGCCGCGCATCCTCAACGTTCCCATTCGCGCCGATTGGCTCGTATGGGTCGTCGTC
>CAXTIY010000319.1:0-4249 GCA_964244215.1 uncultured bacterium | reverse complement strand
TAAGCACATGCAACGTTCGCGCTTTCTTCTGGGTAGCTGCGCCGGGTTAACGCTCGCCGCAAATGCGGAACATCTCTTCGCGCGTGCGCTCGCGGGGCCCATGCTGCCGAGCGCGGCGCCGCTCGCGAACGATCGCGTTCTCGTCGTCATCAATCTGCAAGGCGGCAACGACGGTCTCAATACCGTCGTGCCGTTCGGTTCGCCCGCTTATTATAAGTATCGGCCCGGGATCGGCATCGCGCCTTCCGACGTTCTACGCATCGATGACGCGGTCGGACTCAATCCCGCGCTCGCGCCTCTCAAAGCGATGTACGATAAAGGTCTCGTCGCGATCGTCGCGGGCGCGGGCTATCCCAACCCCGATCATTCACACTTTCGCTCGACCGAAATTTGGCAAACGGCCGTCCCCGAATCGTACGCGACGACGGGTTGGCTCGGACGGTATCTCGACGCCGCCGCTTTGCCGCCGGAAAATCTTTTTAATGCGGTGGCCGTCGCTCCGATATTGCCGGAAGCGCTGATTTCGCAGAGCGTCGACGTGCCGGCGATCGATGCACTGCGCGCGTACAACCTCGCAAGCGATCGCAATCGCGAACAGCGCGCGGCGTTCGCGAGCTTTGCGAGCGACGCGCGCGTACCGTTCACGTCGCCGTTTCTCGCATCGGTCGCCGAGATCGAGGATCATGCCGAACGCGGCGCGGCGGCATTGCCCAAACTCGTCGGCGGCTATAAGACCGACGCTACCTATCCCGCGACGCCGCTCGGCCGCAGCCTAGCGCTCGCCGCGCAAATAATCGGCAGCGGACTCGGCACGCGCGTGCTGTACGTGCAGCACGGCTCGTTCGATACGCACGTCTCGCAGAGGCCCGTGCAAGACCGTTTGCTCGGCGAATTGGCAGACGGCATCGCGGCGTTCTATGCCGATTTAGCGGCACACGGAAACGATAAGCGCACGCTGACGATGACCTTCTCCGAATTCGGGCGTCGCGTTGCCGAAAATGCGAATCGCGGTACGGATCACGGCGAAGCCGCGCCGATGTTCGTCATCGGCGGCAACGTTCGCGGGGGCATCTACGGCGCGCATCCCTCACTCGACCGCCTCGAAAACGGGGACGCGACCTTTACGACCGACTTTCGTCGGGTGTACGCGACGGTGATCGAGAAGTGGTTCGGGCGTTCTTCACGCGGCGTGATTACGGGCAATTTCGAAACGCTGCCTCTGCTCGGATGAAGCCCGTATGAGAATACGCTGAAAGGTTCACAGACAGAGTGGCCGGTCGGCACGTTTCTGGGACTGCGGAACGTTTCACAGTCACTATGTTTCGCATCGTCTCGACCGCCCTCGCGGCTCTCATCTTGGCAACGCCGCTTGCTGCACTCAGCCAAGAATTACCGTCGTACGCGCAGTCGCCGCAAGGCGGCAACTCCGGCGACGAGCAGATTCGAGGTCGCATCACCGATTTCGACGGTGCCTATCAACTCACGGTAAGCGACGAGCGCGGTTTCGTGGATAACGTCGACCTGCATCCCGGCACGATCATCAATCCGACGGGTCTCACGCTCGCGCCGGGTATGGTCGTCAGCATTCTCGGCTACAATTCCGGCTCCGACTTTACCGCAAATGAAGTCGATACGCCGTATTCTTACGAGTCCGGCATCCCGTACTACGCGGGGCAACGTTACGACTCGTACGGCCCGAGCATCGGTCTCGATTTCTTTTTCGGCAACGTGGGCTGGTGGCACGGGAACGACTTCCGCGGCGGCTACACCTATAATCGCGGAACGCGCTTCTATACCGACGTTCGCATCGGTAACGCGGTTCGCGGCAACGACGGCTACCGTGGGAACGATAGCTACCGCGGCAACGACGACCGATCGTACCGGGGCGGAGCGAGCGTCGTCACGCCACGGGACAACGCTCCACGTTATAACGCTCCGAGTAACAACTCCAACGGGAACGCAGCGCGCTTCGATCGGCAATCCGCCCCGAATCAACCACAGGTGACGCAGCAACGTGGATACCAAGGTGCTCGCCAAGTCGGCGGTTCGCAAGAAGGCGCGCGTGGGGCGACCGGCCGGCAAAGTGGCGGCCATGAAGATGGTGCTCGCGGCGGCGAACGCAGCGGCGGTGGGAACGACCGGGGCGGCGACCATGGCGGGCATACGCACTAAGCGAGAATAGATCGTTCGACCACGGCAACGACGCGGGCGACGGTCACATCGTCCGGCGTCTTCGTTTCACGCGCAGTCCGATCGTTCGAGTGAAGCGCGATGGAGCGCGCGCGGTCGCCAGTACTCCTACAAACTCGTCCGCGAGAGCGTAGGCGTTCCCCCGGGGCCGACGCTACGTTGAAGCTGGATATATAACGTTCGCGGTTGCACGAAGAACTGCGTCGTATACCCGGAACCGCCGCCGAGGGCCGGATACGTGTAGCCGCCGCGATAGATGCCGCCCGCTTGATAGAAATCGTGATTGAAGAAGTTCGTCGCTCCAATGTTGAGCACGAGCGCGTTCTTGACCGGTAGCCGGATGCTTCCGTCGAACTCGGTGAAGCCCGCTTGTCCGAAGGCGTTGTTCGCGCCGTAGGACGTCGCGCTTATCCGCGCTTGTGCAGCGTTGCCGAACGTGTAGAACAGATCGTTGCGGATTTTGCTGTACGGATAAGTCGGCAGCTGAACGTAATTTCCCGCCGTCACGCTAAAAATACTATCGACGCTGACGTTCGGGTCCTGGTCGTAGGCGTAGTCGCGCAACAGATCGAGGGCAGTGTGAAAGCCGAGCCCGATACGTGGCGCGCGCAGAAGAGCAAGTTCGATGCCCTCTTCCCGCACGACGGCTTGATTGCCGTTTTCCGTAATCATATTATAACGTTTGCCGTTGAAAGTACCCGAACCATCCACCGTTACCGAGGCGTAGCGATTGAAGATATTCGTCAAGTATCCGTCGGCTGAGATCAACGTGTTGCGGCCGACGTTGAAGTCCGTGCCGATGTCGTACCCGGACGACGTCTCGGGCTTGAACGGACCGGTTGCGAGCGTCAACGTTCCCTGACTCAGCGTCGCTGCCGCATTGACGATGCCGTAGTACGGCGCGACATACGCGCTACCATAAGATGCCCGAACCACGGCGTTCGGGTTGACCCGGTACGTAAGCCCGTAGCGGGGGTCGAAGCGCGTGCCCACGTACGACGTATTCGAGAGATAGTTTCCGGCTTCGAGCGATAATTTCGGACTTATGCGGATGTCGCCGCGCAGGCTGTACGCGAGGCTCTGAATCACCAAGCCTTGCGTGAAGGACGGCGGGCCTTGCGTCGGATCGTATTCACCGAACGTCGCGGTGTCGGTATGGCGGTCGAAGCCGAGCGTTACGTTTCCGTTTCGTAACGGAATCGAATATTGCGCGTCGAATCCGTGCAGCACGTCGATCGTGTCCTCGACGTACGGTTCGCCTTGATACGCGTTATACGTCGGCGGCGTCGTCGTAAGATCGTCGCCGTTGGGACACGCGGGCGAGGTACACGGAATAACGGCTTGCGGCGCAAACGTTTGCGTGATGATACGGTCGATCGTGCCCGTGTAGTAGCGCGCGAGTAGCGATCCCGGGCCGACGACCGTGCGAAACTCGCCCGAATAGATCGGCTCATTGTCGAACTCGGTCGTATCGGGATAGGGTGCGTACAAGTTGATGGGAACGCTGCGTCCAATTTGGCCTAGATTCGGGTTGGACGTGTAATTTTGCCCCGTGCCACCGGCTTCGGTGCAATCCGGCGTACCGGTAAAACCGGTCGGCGGCGTATCGATACAAGGCAGAATCTTTGCATCGACGTACTGATAATTCGTGCCGGTCTCGTCGTTATTCGTCTGTGTCGAATATTGCGTAAACAGCAACGACGTCTGCGGAGAAAAGTTATACGAAAGCTTCGCGAGTTGTGAATTGCTCTGGAAATTCTGCGTTGCCGGATAACCGAAGTTCAGGACGCCGACGCGCGGTTCGTACGCCGTCCCGGCGGTGACCCTCGGGTAGACGGCGCCGCCATAAATCGTCTGCGGGGTGAGGTAACCGGGCGTCTTATTCTCGGCGATGCCGATCAGTACGCCGAGCTTGCCGCCGAACGTATCCGAAGCGCGGAACGCATATGTCGTTCCGTTGAACGAATCGTATCCGGCCAAAGCATCGAGCGTCGGTCCGCCGGTGATCGTCGGCGTTTTAAAGTTGAGCGTACCACCGACGGCATCTTCGATCGTATTG
>CAXTIY010000318.1:0-4256 GCA_964244215.1 uncultured bacterium | reverse complement strand
CCGCGTCAGCGCGGCGGAAGCTTGCCGACGACGATGAACGACGTCCAAGACGGAGCCGCCACATTCGCTGCGGTTTTTTCTTTCCACATGTCCCGATCGGTGCTTGCATCCGCCGTCGACATTCTGAGGTTTGCGTACCGTTCGATTCCTACGAAGGTCGGCGTGCCATAAACAGGGCTCACGTCGCCCGACTGCGCGTAGGTTATTCGCACGGTGATCGATCGTGACCCAGATAGTTCGGATGCGACCTTGGCGAGAACGCGCAGCGCATCGTGCTCCAATCGCGCGTTGGCCGTATCGTCACCGAGCTTGTCACGAACGATTGCGGCCACTTCCGGCGTCGCATCGTATAGTACCGTTGCATCCTCCGATGCACGGGCGATTACGACTTTCCCGGGAGGCTCGTCTGCTGCGAAAGCCGGCATCAAGGCGAGCAGCGTCGCCGGTACGGCGAATAAAATGATTCGTAGCATGACCTTCTCTAAGGCTAGCAGAGTAACACCGGGTGGTAAACCGCGGTTGAACTAGATCGAAGAACGGAACAGCCGGAAACCGCAGAGACGGCACGCACGCTTAGAAATCGGTATAGATGAAACGTGAATCTGAAGCGGGACCGAACACGATCATTAAAACGACGATGAAGAAGAGCATCGCGCCGACGACGACGGGCCGTTCGATATTTTGTCCGACGAGTGCCGCAAGAGGATCGCTCGCGAGTACGTCGCGAACGTCACGTGCGCCCGGCACCTCGCCATAATCGTCCATGCTATCGCGCTACGCTTAGAGTCGCCGCTTCCCCTGGCGGGCACTGCCGAGAGTTGCGCAGCCGGTGCTTCGCATTCGGGCGGGCTCCCTTACCGGCCAAGCCGAAAGAAGCGCCGTGCGCATCGTTCTCAAGTACGGCGGAAACGCAATGGCGGCGCTTCGATCGGACGCACTGCTCGACGAGATCGCAGAGCGGACCCGGATTGGTGACCGCGTCGTGCTCGTTCATGGCGGCGGCCCGCACATCGACGCTGCACTGTTGCGGCAAGGCGCGACCATCCGCCGAGTTGCCGGCTTACGCGTCACCGATGCGGACACGCTTGCGATTACGGAGAGCGTGCTTTGCGGTTCTGTCAATAAGGCGCTGGTTCGGGCGCTTCTCGCGCGCGGCGTGCGCGCGGCGGGGATTTGCGGCGAGGACGGCGCGCTGCTCGTCGCACGCTTCAGCGGCTCGGTCGACGGCGTCTCACTCGGCTTTGTCGGCGAGATCGAATGTGTGAATGCGGAAATCCTCGAGAGTCTGCTCGCCGCAAGAATCGTGCCCGTCGTCGCTCCCCTTGGCGTTACGGCCGACTTTTCGACGGCGCTCAACGTCAATGCCGACATCGCTGCCGGCGCGATCGCGGCCGCGCTCGGCGCGGACGTCTATCTCATCGTGACCAATGTGGCGCGCGTGCGGCGCGTAGCGGATGATCCTTCGACGGAGATCGTTCACTTAACGTCGTCGCAAGCGCGTCGTTATCTCGACGACGGCACGTTCGACGGCGGCATGCGGCCCAAGATCGAAAGTGTACTCTCCGCTTTGCGAGGAGGCGCGCGCTCTGCAATCGTGACGGGTTCCGGACCCGCCGCGCTTAGCGCGGCACTCGCCGGCAACGGAACGACAATCGTGAACGGCTAAGCCCGCGCTATGCGAGTCCTCGTGACGGGTGGTGGCGGCTACATCGGAGCCGTGCTGTGCCGGCAACTCATCGAAGCCGGGCATTCACCGGTCGTCTTGGATCGATTGTTCTGGGGCCGAAGACCGCTTGCCGATCTCGATGTCGAAATCGTCGTTGGCGATTTACGCGATTTCGACGATGCTTGGCTTGCGGGAATCGAAGCGGTGTGCCATTTAGCGGGGCTCTCCAACGACCCGACCGCAGAATACAATCCCGAGGCCAATTGGCAGATGAACGCCATCGGTACGGAAAAATTAGTAGCGGCCTGCGAAGCGCACGGCATACGTCGCTTTACCTTCGCCTCGAGCGCCTCGATCTACGATAGCGACGTTTCGTCACAGGAGATGGTTCGGTCGCCCATGATGTGCGACGAGACGACGGTCGTGCGCCCCCGCGGCGCGTATTCGCTCTCGAAAAAGTATGCTGAGGATGTCGTGCTGGCGGCTGCATCGGAACGATTCGCCCCGGTCGTTTTCAGGCAGGGTACCGTATACGGCTACAGTCCTCGGATGCGTTTCGATCTGGTCGTCAATACGTTTCTCAAGGACGCGATCGTCTTGCGCCGCCTTTATCTTCATGGAGGCGGTTGGATGTGGCGCCCGCTCGTCGATGTAGAAGACGTCGCGGCCGTTCACGTGCTCGCGCTCGCAGCGCCGCTCGAAGCGATTCGGGGACAGCTTTTCAACGTTCTCGAAGAAAATTACCAAATACGGCAACTCGCCATGCTGGTAGCCGGTTCGCTATCACTCGTCGAGCCGGCAATACGTGTCGACTTACAAGAAGCTCCTTTGCCGACACTGGTGCGAAACTATCGCATGAGCAATGCAAAGCTAACGCAACTGCTCGGCTTCACGCCGTCGCGAACCGTGCTCGAATCGATCGGCGAGATGCTACGGAAGCTGCCGCTCGATAAGATCGACGATTACGGAGATCCGCGCTATTACAACATTCGCTGGATGGCTCTAATCGAAGAAGTGCATGCCGAGCAACGGCGTTTCGAATCGATCTACTAGAAACTTCGCGAGGCAAGGCAAGCCCTCGCTCCGTCTAAGACGCGACGTGTCGACCGTTAGGAGCGCCGCGATCGAGGGTCCAACTTCGCGCGATTCGCTGATAACGTTGAAACGTCGACGTGCGGACGAGTCGATCGATCGGCGCTCGCCATCAATGGGTTGGGCGCCGATGGAGCGGTCTTAACGATCGTGCCGTAGGACTCGATGCAGGCGAGCCAACGGGTGTTGGCCAACGCGTACCTGCCGCGCAAATGCAAATAAATGCCGGATGCTTCGTCACCTTACCGTCGTGCGGCAGCGCTTAAGCACATGGCCGTTGACTCTGAGTGCACCGGACTGATTTCAACACCCATATTTTATAGAGGGTTCTTATGGTTTTTAAACTGAAGGCGACTGTCTTGGCCGCCGGGATTCTTCTCGTGTTGCCGATAGCGGGCAAGGCGACTACATGTAATTCGGTGGCCGCCTGCGTCCTGGGTAATAATACGGGGACCGGCGTTGGTTTAGAAGGTGTCTCGCAGACGAACGTGGCGCTATATGGAGTATCGACTTCGAATCACGGAATCGACGGACGCTCACGGCAAAGCTACGGTGTTGTGGGCTATACGTATGCTAACGGCAGCACTTCAACTACCGCACGCGCAGGAGTATTCGGAATCGATTCTGGTAGCGGTAGTAACAATAGCGGTGTTGTAGGCACGAGCGTTAATGGTTACGGCGTTTTCGGCGTAGGCGCACTTGGCGTGGTGGGCGTCGGTTCCGCATATGGCGGTGTTTTCGAGAATAACACCGCAACGACGCCAAGCTTGGTAGCCTTCAATGCGGGCGGTGGCCTGGTTTTCGAAGCGGACAACGCGAACGGCGCTCTCGCGTCTATTGATGGTGCGGGCAACGCAATTTTCGCAGGCTCGGTTACTTATAACGGTTCGCCGTTGATTCGCACAAGGACCACGAGTTCCGACATAACATCTTACGGCGCACGCACTTCGTCGCCGACTCTGGAAGACTTCGGGACGGGGCAGCTTCGTAACGGCGAGGCATTCGTTACTCTCGATCGTACGTTCGTATCCGCGATAGACGCGCGTAGTTATATGGTATTCGTTACACCGCACGGTGACTCCAACAGTCTTTACACTGTGGTCGCGCCGAGCGGCTTTACGGTTCGGGAAAGCAAGGGGGGCCGTTCTACGCTAGCTTTCGACTATCGCATCGTAGCAAAGCCTTTGGACAGCAAAAGCGCGCGTCTTCCCGAGTTAGCCGCGATGAGACGGACCACGCGGTTCAATATACCGTCGCCTGCTGCGTTTGCACAACGCCGCTAGGGCGTTAATCTGCGTAATAAGATCTCGGGCAAGGAGGCTCGCGTCGATCGGTACATCGGCCCGAGCACCCGCGGCTTTAATACGGCAACTTATCCCAAATCGAAGCCCCAACGTCGTTTCCGTTAATACCTAGCGGCATCCGGTGCACCTCGACGCCATCGATCGACGCCGGCAGTATCGTTCCACGTTTCGTACTCGAGCGCGTCAATAATAGT
>CAXTIY010000317.1:0-4280 GCA_964244215.1 uncultured bacterium | reverse complement strand
TCTTAGCCGGCGACGCCGCAAATCTCGCAAGCCCGCTCAGCGGTTCGGGGATACACAATGCGCTCGCGAGCGGCAGCGGTGCGGGCCGCCATGCCTTACGCGCGCTCGCGGGGGACGAAGGCGCGTGGCGCGCGCACGCACGGTGGTTGGGCGCGAACTTCGCCATGCGGCTCCGACTCGAACGTGCGGCGCACGTAATGGCCGGAACGCCCGACCGCGTCGAACCCTGGCTCGCGCTCTCGAACGCCCTACCGGGTGCCGGAGCGCTCGTGTCGCGAGCGTTGCTGGCACTCGGTTGAGGTTCGATCGGAGCCTGACCGGAAGTCCGGTGTGGAGGTCGCTAAAAACGAACCGTATGACCGCACGAGAACTTCGGGCGCTCGCGCTGAGCATGTCGGACGCTGTCGCGCAGAGCCACAGGCAGCATCCGGATTACTGGGCCAAAGCTTCGTCTCCCGCTCGTTCGCATAAGCGCGAGGCGCAAGACGTGTCCGCATCGGCGCGAGCGGAACCCGTCCGGTGTCCGTGGGCGAATAAGGAACCCGAGCGAAGCTATCACGACCGGGAGTGGGGCGTTCCGGTGCACGACGATCGTCGGTTATTCGAATTGCTCACGCTGGAAGGCGCGCAAGCCGGACTTAGCTGGCGAACGATACTCCTCAAACGCGAAGGCTATCGTCGCGTATTCTTAGATTTCGATCCGGCGGCCGTCGCACGGTTCGACGCTGTCGCGATCGAGGCAGCCTGCATCGACCCGGCAATCGTGCGGCACCGCGGCAAAATACTTTCGACCGTGAGTAATGCTGCGGCGTTTCTTCGCGTGCAAGCGCAATACGGCTCGTTCGATGCATACCTTTGGGCCTTCGTGGACGGCCGCCCGCGAATAAGCCGGGCTACGGGCGACGAAGACGTTCCGACGACGACCGATATCTCGGATACGATTAGCCGCGATCTTCGCAAGCGCGACTTCCGATTCGTCGGCTCGACGATCGTTCAATCGTTCTTACAAGCCTGCGGCATACTCGACGATCACCGCGCGACCTGTTTCCGGGCCGCACTGAAATAGCGCTTCACAAGCGAATAGCGCTTCACCCGTATTAGGCGAAGTACGCTCGGCCTACTAGCCCGAATAGACCTATCGTGACGAGCGACTCGTCGTGATCGCGGCCGTACCGTCCTTATTCGCGCGATAGCACTCGCCTACGAGTCGGCTCGCGCGAGAGCGGCATCCGTCGAGCTCGAACGTCGGCGACGTAACTAATCGGCTACCTTCGTGCGCGTTAGGAACCGCTCGAGTAACGCGTTGATCCGCTCGGGCGCTTCTTGTTGCGCCCAATGCGAGACGCCCGGCAAATAATGGAGTTCGAAATCGCGCACGTAGCGGTCGGTGCCGTACGTCGTTTCTCTGCCGAGCGCGACGTCTTCTTCGCCCCATAGCATGAGCGTCGGAACGTCGATTCGCGGAAAACCGCGCGCGATCTGTTTACCAAAACCGCCGCGTGCGGCGGCGCGATACCAATTCAGCATCGCCGTAAGCGCGCCCGGCCGTGCGGCACCGTCGCGATAGACGTCGACGACGCTCGGCGGGAAGCGCGACGGATCGCGACTGGAACGTTCGAACATCGCCGCGATTGCGGCGGCGCGACCGGCCCCGAGGAGCCGTTCCGGCAACCACGGTAATTGGAAGAACAGCGCATACCACGAACGTGCGCGCTGCCGCCACGACGTGCGCAAACACTCGAGAAATATCGCCGGATGCGGTACGTTGATGATCACGAGCCGCGCGAGCGGCCGCACGCGGTGCATCGCGAAGAACCACGCGACGGCGGCGCCCCAATCGTGACCGATTAGCGTTACGCGTCGCGCACCGGCCGCGTCGATAAGCCCCGCGACGTCCGCGAGCAACTTCTCGATGTCGTATTCGACGACGCCTTCCGGCCGCGTCGTCGCACCGTAACCGCGCTGGTTCGGCGCCCAAACGCGATACCCGAGCCTCGTCAGCAGCGGCATTTGTAAACGCCAAGATAGCGCGTGCTCCGGAAAGCCGTGCAGGCAGAGCACGAGTTCATCGCCCGCGCCTGCCGTCAGCACTTCGAAAGCAAGGCCGTTCGCAGCGATCGTTTCGAACGCGGAGCCCGCCGGCAAAAGGCTTTCGGAGCTAACCGGCGACCGACGTTTCCGCGACCGCGTTCGACAATTCTTCCCACCGGGCGAAGGCCGCTTCGAGCACGCTACGAGCCTCATCGAGTTTACTCTGCAATTTTTCGACCCGCGCTCGATCGTCGTAAATCGCCGGGTCGGCGAATTCCCGCTCGAGTTCGGCACGTTCTTCGTCGAGGCGCGCGACTTCGCGTTCGCTCGCCGCAAGCGCACGGAGATCGCGTTCGCGCCGTTTATTCGAATCGCGCTCGACTTTGGGCTGCGGCGCGACGGCGACCGCTTTCGCGGGCACGACGGGCGGTTTCGAAGGGCCGCGCCGCGCGATTTCCTCGAATTGCTCGTAACCGCCCTCGATATACGTCGCCTCGCCGTCCTTGAGCCAGAGCACGCGTTCCGCCAGGCGACGCAAGAGATAGCGGTCGTGCGATACTACGAGCATCGCGCCGCCATAGGATGATAGAACGGCTTCGAGGGCCTCGCGGCTCGGGATATCGAGATCGTTCGTCGGTTCGTCTAGGAATAACAGATCGGCCGACTGCGCCATCAGACGCGCGAGCATGATGCGGCGGCGTTCTCCGCCGGAAAATGCCTCGACGGGTTTGTCGCCCGAGTCGCCACCGAGGCCGAGCCGCCCGAGCAACGAACGCGCCTCCTGCGACGTAACGCCGTGGCGGCCCGATTGCACGGCTTCGACGGCCGTCGCACCGGTCGGGAGATCGTCCGCCGTGTCCTGCGCGAAATACGCGGCGCTCACGCCGTTCATCAGCTTCACCTCGCCGCGATCGGGTTTGCGACGGCCGGAGAGGACGTCGAGTAACGTCGATTTCCCGGCACCGTTAGGCCCGACGATCGCCATACGATCGCCGCGCTGCAGCTCGAAGCTCAAATTTTCGAAGAGCGGCTTTTCGTAGGCGACCGCGAGCCCGGTCGCGCGTAACGCGAGGCCGTTCGAAGCTTTGCGCGAGGCGTCGAGTTTAACCGAGATGGCGGTTTGCGACGATTTCGGCGCTTCCACGCGCTCCATCTTCGCGAGCGCTTTCTCACGGCTCTTCACATGCGAATAGTTATGCGAACCGTGCGTGCGCAATTCCGCGACCACGTCTTTGCGCCGCTTCTCTTCATCGCGAAAACGTTCGAACGCTCGCTCCGCGATCTCACGACGAACTTGTTTTTCCTCGAGATACGCCGCGTACGCGCGCCCGCGTGGAACGACGTACGCTTCGAGCGCTCCACCGTCGAGTTCCCATACTTCAGTCGCGACGCGATCGAGAAAATAACGATCGTGCGAGACGACGAGCGCGGCACGTGGATCGGTTATGAGGAAGTCTTCGAGCCAGCGTACCGTCTCGATATCGAGATGATTGGTCGGCTCGTCGAGAATTAAATAATCCGGCTCTTCCAAGAGTAATCGCGCGAGAGATGCGCGCGTACGCTGGCCGCCGGAAAAATCGCTCGTGGAGCGGTCGAGATCTGCTTCGCTGAAATCGAACGCGACGAGCATCGAACGCATACGACGTTCGAGATCCGGGCCGCCGTGCAGATCGAAGCGCTCGCGCGCTTCGCCATACACTTCGAGCGCGCGTTCCATCGCATCGCCGTCGCCGCTCTCGGCCGTCGTCGTGAGCGCTTCTTCCAGCTCGCGCAGTTTCGCCTCTTCGGCATGAATGAGCTCGAACGCGCGCTCGAGCAAGACACGCAAGGTCGTCCCCTCGTCCGCACTCGCGGACTGGGTGAGATAGCCGAGGCGCGAACCGCGCGGCCGGACGATCCGACCGCTGTCCGCCGTATCCACGCCGGCAAGAATTCGTACGAGCGAAGACTTGCCTGCGCCGTTGGGCCCGACGAGCGCAACCGTCGCATGCTCGCGCAGCACGCCGCTAACGTTACGAAAGATCTCGCGCGCACCATACGCCCGCTCCAGACCCTCGAATCGAATCCATTCCACGTTGACGATCCTTCGCCGAAGTTCGTACGGACGCCCGTATGAAAAAGCCGCGCTCGAAGCGCGGCCTTTTATCGATTAAGCGCGCAACCGCGCGCGTCCGGATAGATTATTGGCCGGTGTTGCCCGCGCTCCAAGCATCTTTGCTTGCTGCCTGCGTCAGTTCGGCGGCAGTAAT
>CAXTIY010000316.1:0-4282 GCA_964244215.1 uncultured bacterium | reverse complement strand
GGCGTAACGGTCGCCGAGCATATCGAAGAATCGCCGGTGTGCTTCATGGGCTTCGGCGAAGATAGCGAAGGCAACCATTTCGTGTTGCATCATCGCAAGACGTAGCTTCGCTAATCCGGATCGCGCCGGGGAAAGACGCCGGGCGGTTTGCGGCCCGCCCGGCGCGTGCATCGCTTAGGCAGCGCTT
Organism: uncultured bacterium; assembly: GCA_964244215.1. Lineage (GTDB taxonomy): Bacteria > Vulcanimicrobiota > Vulcanimicrobiia > Vulcanimicrobiales > Vulcanimicrobiaceae > CAXTIY01. The sequence goes on along the minus strand of CAXTIY010000316.1, from coordinate 4,095 downwards.
CCGATGTGCTGCATTTTTAGCGAGCGCATGTACCAGGCCGACGATGCGAAGAGCACGATTCCTATTCCGACAAACGCGGTAATGCGATACGCCAAGTCGAGCGACGCGAGGTCGATCGTCGTCACCTTGATGATCGTCAGCGCGAAGAGCGCGAGCCCTTCGTAACGTAGCAGGCGGTTCTGCGACGTTACGCCGCGGGCGAACAGCGTCGCGGCAAAAAGCGCCCACGACAGGGATAGCGTGCACTGCGCGAGATTTGAGAGCGCTACGTTCCAGTGCGCGCCACCCGTAGCGTCGAGGCCGATGCGCGTGAGCCCGGCGAGCGCCACGACGTGTGCGATTAGCGAACACGCGGTCCGAAGATTCTCCGGGATGCCGCGGCGCGCGGAAAACGCGGCGCGCAGCCAGACGATGAAGCCGAGTGCGAGCGGAGTGAGCGCGCCCTGCGCGGGAGCCATGGTCACCGCGTCGTAGACGAGGCCGACTGCAGCGCCTGCCAAGAAGGCGCTGCCGATGCGCGTGACGTTGATCTCATGCGTGCGTCGGCCGAGGAGGACGAGTACCGTACCTTCGATCGACATCGCATCGAAGAGTTCGGTTTTGTGTAAGAGTGCGTGCAGCGCGAGATTGATGGCCAAAACGCCGAGCGCACGATACGCCGCTCTCATTCTATTCGGAAACTTCGTATACGCCGGCACCGCGAGCAACAAAATCGCGAGACCGCCGAGCGTCGCTCCGAGCAGCGTCTGTTGCGTATGGAAGATATACTCGAGCGAAGCGATGTACGCGGCGCAGCTAACGATGAACGGAACGACGTGCAGCGGCGTGGCATTTCCGTCGCGGATGGGACGCGTTGTGAATGCCGCTGCAAAAACGACGAAGAATAACGACGCGACCGTTGCTGAAGCGATATCGGTCCAATGCGCGTAGGGGTTCGGTGCGAATTCAAAGCTATAGAGAAGCATCGCACCGATCGTCATGTTCTCGACGACGACGAACGAGCGGCAGCGCGCGAGTGCGAGCATTCCGAGCGTGACGATCAACAAATAAGCGGCGAGTGCGGTCGGGTCGAACGTGTAATCGCCGAATAGTGGCGTAAGGTACGCGCCCGCGAGACCCATGACTGCGATCGGCTGCGAGCGGAATCGATTTGCGATGAGCGCGAGAGCGCATGTGGCGGCGCCCATCGTTGCAAACGCTGCGAGATGCGGCACCGCAAGATCCGGAAACACGACGACGGCCGCCCACGACGAAAGATAGATCAGCCCGGCGCCTAGCGCGACGGTCCCTTCGGCGAGCATGCGATACGTCCCACGCAGAAAGCGCGGCGACACGGCGAGTAGTGCCGCGCCCGCGAAGAGGCCGAGCGCGATTCGTTCGCTCGGGCCGATCCAGTTGCGCGTAAACGACAGCTCCAAAAAGTACGCGCAGCCGCACAGGATGAGTAAGAGACCCGCTACCGCCATGCCGCGTCCCGAGATCAGCCGCTCGAATACGGCTATGGGAACCGGAACGAGCGCGGCACGGGACGTGCCTCGCACGGGCTCCGGTGCGGATGCGGGCTTGGGTTCGAATTTTGGGGCCGACGCGGACGCCGCTTCGGCTCGAGCGACGGGGGGACGGACGGTCGCGGCGCCGCGCGCGGCATCCGTAGCGGCGATGTCGAGCCGGAGGTCTTTCATCGAACCTTCGATATCGTTCAGTCGTCTTGCAATCGTTTGCAAAGCTGGGTCGTTCATGCATCGGCTCCTCGCGCGGGTCGTGCGCAACGGGTGGGATGCATCATGATAGGACGCGCGCGCCGTGAGGGCGTCCGTAGTATTACGGAGGGAGCAACGGTTCGAGGTCGACGAGGCCGAGGCGCAGGGCTTTCGCAATTGCCCGCGAGCGCGAACCCACCTCGAGCTTGCCGAGTACGCGCTCGACGTGCGTCTCCACGGTACGAGGACTTATGAGAACGCGCTGCGCGATTTCTTTATTCGTTAATCCATCGACGAGTAATACCAGTATCTCCCGTTCGCGCAACGTGAGATCGAAGGCGGGCTGCGCGCTCGCCGGTCGCTTCAGCTCGGTAACGAATCTCGAAGCGTACGCGCGCGCTAAGCGCGCTTCGAAGCGGGGTCCGTGTCTCGCGTACCGCTCGAAAACGGCTGCGAGCGCCTCGGAGGCCGCGCGCCCGTTTCGCGCATTGCCGACCGCGATGCCCGCGATCTCGAGCGTTACGATGCCGCGTCGCGCGTCGACGAGCGCATCGAACGGTCCCGCGAGCGGCAAGCGCTCGACGATCGGCTCGCCGTTCGCTGCGGCGAGAAAGTTAAGTAAATCGCCCGCGGTGGTCAGTGCGACGGCATCGCCGACATCGGCGGGCACCGCGCCGCGGGCAGCCTCACGCGCGCTAGCGATCGCTGCGCGCGCCGCGTGCGGTTCGCAAAGGAGCGCGTAAACCGCAGCCTCCGCAAGTGCGAGCGCGCGCGTCGGCTCCGGTACGCGGGGCGACTCGCTCGCGCGTCGAGCGAGTGCGAGTGCAGTCGCGTTCTCGTGAGCGAAAAACGCGGCGCGCGCCGCGGCGATGTCTGCGAACGCGCGAACGCGCTCTACGTCCGCGACGTACCAAGCGCTGCGCGATCTTTCGCGCGCTCGTTCGGCGTAGGCGATCGTCGCCATCGCGTCACCGCGGTGCGCGGCGAGTTCGGCGAGCACGGAATAAAGCGCCGCTTCTTCGGCATGCAATTCGAGCGCCTCCGCGAGCCACTCGGCAGCGGCTGCCGAGTCCCACGCGACGTCGACGTTTCCCCACGCGAGCGCGAGTCGCGCGAACCAAACGAGCGCCAGCGTTTGCAAAACGATGTGGTCGTCATTTTCCAGCAAAGCCACGAGTTCGTCGAGCGTACGCGCCGCAGAGTCGCATTCGCCGAGCGCCGTCTGCACGTATGCGAGTAGAACGCCCGTATCGAAGCGAGCGCGCGCCTCGCCCATGCGGGCGAGCGGCGCAATGCGAGTTCGCGCCGCCATAAAGTCGAAGCCGATCGCTTCGGCCCATCCGGCGAGCATTTCAGCCGTCGCGATCGCGACCGGGCCGAGGCTCTGGGCCGCGGAGCGCACGGCACGCAGCTCGTCCGCATCGACCCGGCGCAGCCGGCCGAGATCGTATTCGATCGTCTGCGCGCGTGCGAAGAATGCGATCGATCCGTCTCCCGAAAGCGCCGCGGCTTCCGCCGCGCGCGCGAACGAAGCACGCGATTCCGCCGAGCCTGCGGCTTTTTGCTCGAGCCCCCGCACGAATGCCGCGACGTCGGCATCGGGACCGCTTGGATCGATGCGCGCGGCCACGGCGAGCACACGCTTCCGGCCGCCCGTTTCCAGCGCCGTGGCGGCGTGCGAACGTAAGAACGTCGCGGTGATGCGCGGGTCGCGAGCGGACACCGCATGATACGTTGCCGCCGTCATCGCGTTGCCCGCTACGCACACGTCGACCGCAGCTGCATGTGCGGCCGCGACGCCGCCACGTGCGGCAAGTCTGCGAAGGGCGAGATCGCGCAACATCGGGTTGATGCGAAACCGGCTGGTGCCCGGCACTTCCGAGACGAGGGCACCCGAGCGCAGCAGATCGCCGAGCATTGCGCGAGCGCCGGCAAAGGCGGGCGATCGTTCGAGCAGTCCGGGATCGAGTGTCTCGAAGACCGCCGTTTCTTCAAGGAACTCTACGATGCGCGGGGCGAGCGCGGGTAGCAGCGCCGTCTCGAGATACGTCGTGGCAGAGGCGATCGAGCCGACGCCGGCGCTTGTCGAACGCGTCGCAAGGGCGAGGACGATACCCGCGGGCCAACCGTCGGTGGCATGTTCGAGCGCCGCGCACTGCGCCTCATCGAGCGCGCTTCCGAGGCCCTCCGCGAGCGCACCGATTTCGCCCGCGTCGAATCGGAAGACGTCGTGCAGCACCGTCGCGCGGCCGGCGGCGAACGCTTCGCCGAGCTCGAAGCCGGGCAGCGCGCGGGCGGCCAGAATCAACCGTACCGCCCGTGGCAGCTGCGCTTGAGCGGCGCGCACGAACGCGCCGAAGGCGGGATCGTCGTACAGCAGATGCGCGTTGTCGAG
>CAXTIY010000315.1:0-4288 GCA_964244215.1 uncultured bacterium | reverse complement strand
GTGCGGAGCCGACATGCTCGTGCCCGTATCCTCAACGTACTGAAAGTCAGGCGCGCCGGCAGCGGCAACCGGTGACGCGCCGACCGCCGGCGCTATGGCCGTCGGCGCAGCCTGAGTTGACGAAGCCTGTGCCGCGGCCATCGCCGTTGCCACGACCGCCTTGGAGGCGCCCGTAGCACAAGACACGATCTTTTCGCCAGGCGCGACGACGTCGGGTTTCTGACGCCCGTCCGCGGTCGGCCCCTTCGACGAATAATATGAAACGCCGAACGTGTGCGGCTTCTCGCGATGCGTCGAGCCGACCGTAATCGCGAGGGCGGCATTGCCCGGATCATTTATGCTTGAAAGCTGTGCGGCTTCGAACTGCGAGACTGCGTCGGCCTGCAGCGTCTGAGTAACGACGTAACCGGTATTTCCCGCGGCAACGACGACGATGACGCCGCTTGCGACCACGCGGTCCACCATTCGGCACAGCGGCGTCTGCCCGGTTCCGTACCACCGGACATCCGGCAGGTAGCCTGCGCTGATGTTGACGCCGTGCACGGCGTTGCGTGCGCCGTAAGCATTGAGCTGCATGACGTATTCCAGGGCGCTTATCGCCGCCGTGACGTCGCCGATGCCCTGTTCGTCGAGTATCCGCAAGCTCAGCAGCTTGCACTGGGGAGCCATTCCGCGGATGCCGTCGACCTGGTGCAAGTGGTATTCCGAGCCTAAGCCGCTTTGGTCCACGGACTGCACTGCGGCGACCGGCGGAGCGGCTGCGGCCCAGCTGCCGGCGATGATTCCTGCAACGTGTGTTCCGTGCCCGAACGCGTCCGTCAAGGCCAGGGGGCTGGTATCCGCATTGACGTCCGCCGCCGGCGTGAAATCCTTGTGCTTTAGCGGAAGATCAAGCAGTAGGTTTGAGTGCGGCGTGAAGTGCAGGTGCTCGCCGTCGATTCCGGAGTCCAGAACGGCCCAAACGACGTCCTTTCCGCTCGCCATGAAGGACGTCTGCGCAGCATCGGCCTTGACCGTCCGAATCGAGACCGTTGCAAAGCGCCGCATCGTCGTAGAATCCCATATCTTGAAGATCGCCCGCAAGGACCGGCTCGATGCCGGAGGTCCCAGTCGTCGATTTGCTCCTCGCGGCGAGTCACCGCTTCTGGTCATCGCTTCATCGTCCGTCTTCAAGGCTTCCGCTCCGTCAAGTTTCAGCAGATAGCCGATTTCGATAGCCGTCAATTCCGCGAATACGAATGGGTGCAATGCGTGCGGCATGTCTCGACGCAGAGCGTGCCGCGCGCGATCGCCGGTAACTTGCGCGACCATCTCCCGCACACGCCGACGTGCTTCCGTTACGTTTCCCGGATGGCGTACGTTTACTTCAACGATGACGTGATGCCGTTGCGCATCGTCGCCGCTATCGTCCAGCCGATTCTTCAGCCCGGGCATGACTATTTGCGGCGAGAGCTGATCGCGAACCGGTCGCTGTCTGGAAGGTGCGTCCGATTGGCTCATGCGGACACGTTACTCTGAAGCATTCGCATTCAAAAGACCTCGGGAGAGTGCGCACGACTTCGACGTCCGCGTAAACGGGAAAAAACTTGCGATTCGCAGCCAATAGTTTAGCACGTCGCCCGCTGTGCGTTGCAGACTGTAAATAAATGCTTGCAATAATTTCTCCGCGCTGTCAGCTCAGCACATTGCGGCAGGCTTACTACAACGACTAAATCGCCCGACCTCCTCTACTGAGCGGTTCTGCAGCACTCTCGCCGCTTCGTGCGCTCGTGTTTCAAGTGCATCAGCTAATGCTGTTGCGTCTCTAAGGCGTATACGGACGGATGGTTCGACCGACCTTACATAGCCGATTGCGAAAGAACATAGCGGTCGTCGACGACCGAGACGCTCGTGCGAAACGCGCAGCTTTCGCATCGTAGCAAGCAAGGTTAGACCTGACTATGGCCTGCGCGAAGGTTTAAGGGACAGGCTTTGAATCGCCATGTAATTTGAATCGCGTCGACGCGGTATAGAACAGCAATACGCGATGCAGCTGCTTGTGCAAATTGCCTACGTGACAGCGCCTCCTTTTTCGGCCATGCTTGCATGCTACTATCTACTCGACGCCGTGGGCGGTACAACAGCAGCGATGGAAGAATCAAGACCACTCGCCGGTACGAAACGAGCTGCGGCCAAATCGTCGCAGGGAAGAGAGGCCTGGCCGCCGGCTTGGCGAGGCGACAAATTCATCTTGTTGATGAATCGCTTCAAGCTTCTTGCGCAACGTCAGGGCATGCCGATCCCGGTTGCGCTCAAGGATATCTTCGATCGGATTCCGCAGCAGACGGGACTCGACGCCGACGCCTACACAAAGCTTGTATCCGACACCTTCACATGGCCGGAAGTGGATGTGATCGAAGAAGCCCTAATAGCGATTCTTCCGGAGGGCGACCTCGTCGAGCAGCTCCGATCGACTCGGCTCCTGTACTCGCGGACCGTCAACGAGAGCGAATACCGGGAGTACGCTACGACTATGTCCGATCTGGGCGGAGCGGCACCGACGAATGTCCCCGACAGCGTTCGCGTTCGCGCCGAGCTTCTCGCAGTAACGCAGCGCATCAAGTACGTCCTCGAGCAAGAGCCTCCGAAGGAGCACGCCCGTGCCTTGCTGACGACGTACAATAGCGCGCTGATCATCACCGCAGGCGTCGTGATGCTGCTTTTGTTTGTCGTCCGGTCCTACATGCCGTCCGGTCATTTGCCGTTGGAGCCGCTCCAACTCGTGCTCTTCGTCGGCCTGCTCGGCGGCTTCGTAAGCGTTCAGCAGCGGCTTCAGACCCCTACCGACGTCGATCCGTTGCTGAAATGGCTCGATCTCAAATCGAGCGGAACGTCACTGCTGCTGTCGCCCATAATCGGGTCGGTGTTCGCCGCCATCTTTTTTGCCATACTGATGGCCGGCCTCGTCTCGAGTCCGGCGCTCCCATCGTTCGTGTGTTCCACCATACATAGCGATCCGCACTGCGCGCCGCCGTACGATCTAAACGAATTTGCGTACGCCGCGTCGCCTGCTGGCGGCGCAGATTGGGCGAAGTTGGTCGTATGGGCGTTCGCCGCTGGCTTCCTCGAGCGGCTGGTACCGGACATACTAACGAGAATCGCAGCAACCGCCGATCCGAAGAAATGAGACGGAGATTCATCTACTGAGAAGATGCGAAATCTGGAGGACACGCTAGGCTTTCCGCTGCTGGCACGCTGCTTTATTAGAAACCTTAATGCAAAGCGACATAACCGATTGTTACGCTGGAAAGCGCAATTGTCTATCCGCACTGGATAGAGACGGCCTTCGTTTCGAGCTTGCGCTAAGACGACAGAGCAGTAGCGATAAGTTCTCTGAGCCCGAACCGGTCGTTCATCGCAAGCGACGGCGTCCAAAGCGGATCTTGTATCAGAAATGACTGGCTGTCGTAGTAAAGCAGTCCGACTATTGTTTCGGCGACGATCCTTCCGCCGACCGGTCCGAGCTTGCGCGTCTTCACGCTTGTACGTATGCACGGACGCCCCGTACCAAGCTGGCGAAGTCATGACCGATGAAACAACCGTCTTTCGCCAAAGGGTCCATCTGGGTCGCGGGGGCGTAGCGGCGTTCGTCGATGGCAACGGCATCGTTCTGTCACGCGACGACTATACAGTCGGTGACGGAATCGGATGCGTCGGAGCGCTCGTAGCGGTCGGCTACGGTTCCGAAGGTCCGCAAATCAGAAGTCGATACGTTATCGTCGTTCGGAAAGGCATCAGGTACCCGGACGACACCTGGATTTCCAGCATGACTCGAGGTCCTATCTGTTCGGTCGCGGCACCCGTCGTAAAGGGCCGATTTGTATTTCAATCGCGGCAGGAAGATGCTTGGGGTTCGGCCATCTTTTGCATTGACTACAACGGCGAGCGCCTTCGAAACATCACTGTTTCGGAAAAAGAATGCATGAATTCGTTCACCAACGAGGACGGCGAAGAGATCGTGCGATGGACGGAGTCCGGCGAAGTGGAATTCGCATCGAACTTCAGGGGATACGGCGCTCTTGAGATAGTGAGACGCCGCGACAGCGTTTGATGCGCGTGAAGGCGACGTGCATTCGAGCCGGAAATCGCCGTTCTTCTCAGCCAGAGAGTCGCATTGCACGCTTCATCGTACGAGCTTGCAAAGGTAGTCTGGATTGTCTCCTCCAGCTGTGGAACACTTCGCAACATAAAACCGCGACGTTAACGATGACCTTTGAAACGACGATGCGCGCCAGAGCTGCAGGCGACG
>CAXTIY010000314.1:0-4322 GCA_964244215.1 uncultured bacterium | reverse complement strand
GCGAAGACGAGCGGCGGAATCGCGACGCCGATCGTCGTTTGGCTCGCGACGATCGTCGTGTTGCCGACGCCGCGAAAAAAGACGTCCGGACGGCCGGTGCGCGACACGAATCCGTCCAGCGCCGCAAGCGAACCGAGTTCGCCCGTAATCGTGTCGCGTAGAACGTCCGGATGGATGCCGCCGAATAGTCGATCGAGCGCGTAATCGATGACGGGTTCGGAATACCCCGTGCGCCGCATGAGCGCGCGCATCGCGCGCACGCGGGGCGGAAAATCGGCGTCGCTCCAGCGCGCCGCGGCGTCCGAAACGGCTGCCAGAATGCGGGCCGCGCGCGGCGCCGCGTTCAACTCCGGCCGGCGCGTACCAGCAGATCTTCCGCATCGAGCGAACATCCGCGCGCGGGCGCACCCGGCTCCCGCCCGAGCAGCACGAACCCACCGCGGCACGCATAACCGCGATCCTCCGTATCGATCGCGACGACCGAAGAGCGATTCCCGAGATCGACGTGGCGTAGAAAACCCGTCTCACCGAAAGCGACTTCGCGTCCGCGTTCATCGACGACGAGCGTGCGCAACCAGGGCGGGCCCGCTTTTACGCGCGTCTCGGCCGTACGCGAAGCGAGCGTATCGTAATATTGACTGACGAGTTCCGTCATGCCGTACTCGGCGACGATGGACGCGTAGGGAATCGCGAAGGCGTCTTCCAGGCGCGCGTACAGTTCGTGCCGTTCGAGCGCGCGCGTGCGGCCTTTGAAACCGCCCGTCTCCATGATGCGCGAACGCGCGGGAGCGACGAACCGCCGCCCGTTCGCGGCGAGGGCGTCGAGCAACGCGACGAAGCCGAACGCCGTCCCCGCGATGCACACGGGCGCGTTAATCTTAACGGCTTCGGCGAGTGCACGGGTAAAGCCGGCGACATCGACGTCGTCGCCTTCTAGGAAATACGCGGCCGCTCCATCGCCGCGCAATACCGAAACGTGCCCCATCATGTAGCCGAGCGACGAGTGCGGCCGCAGGCGCGGATTCGGCACCACGTTGAGGTAGCGCAAACGCGCGCCGTCGGCGAGCATGAAGCGATCGAACCCGGCCGCGAGCGCCGCATCGTACAGCGCGGCGCGTTCGAGATAGTGTTTGCCGGGCGTTTCGACCGTCGTGCCGCTCGTATGAAAGAGTGCTTCCGCACCCTCGATCGGAAACGTCGCGAGCGTCGCGTCTTTAAACGCGCTCGCGGGCACGGCCGGGACGTCATGCCACGACTCGGGTAGGTGCGCCGCGTCGAATCCGAGCGTCTTCGCGTAACGCGCATACGGCGCGTTGTATGCGAGTTGGTGCGCGCAGAGCGCACGCGCGTGAACGTCGAACTGCGTTTCGTCGCAACCGGGACCGCCGTTACGCCAATCGGCGACGAAAGCGAGAAACGCATCGTCGAGTTCGCGCGCGTTCGGCATTACGCGGCCCCGCGGGCGAGCGGCAGCGCGCGTTTCGAGCTGATGAGGCCGCTATTGAGACCACCGATCGATAAGCCGCCGTCGAAGCGCGCGGATTCGACTTTGATGCAGCGATCGACGACGACGTCGAGCCCCGCGTCGTCCGCGAGCGCAGTCGCTTCCGGATTAATAACGCCGTATTGGTACCAAATCGCTTTCGCCCCGGCGGCGATCGCTTCGCGCGTCACCTGCAATGCGGCCGAGGCGTTACGAAAGACGTTGACGATGTCGGGCGCGCCGCGCTCCGCGGCGTACGCCGCGAGGGTCGGATACGCTTTGACGCCGTCGATGTCGCGCACTCCGGGCCTAATCGGTGAAACCTCGAGCACGCCGCGCGTGCGCAGATACGAGAAAACGAAATAACTCGGACGCGTCGTGTTCGGCGAAGCACCGACCATCGCGACGGTGCGCGAGCGGGCGAGCAATTCGCGCCGCGCGGAGACCGTCTCGAGAATCAACTCGGCACCGCCGCCGCAAGCGCGACGGCGTTCGCAGCACGCAAGCCGTTTTCCAAATCCCAGATAAGGTCGGCCGGGTCTTCGAGCCCGACGGAGAGCCGAATCATTTCGGGCGTGACGCCGCTCGTGCGCATCTCGTCGTCGGTCAGCTGCTGGTGCGTCGTCGAGGCCGGATGAATGACGAGGGATTTCGCATCGCCGACGTTGGCGAGATGGCTCCAAAGTTCGAGCGCTTCGATGAACGCTCGCCCGGCTTCGCGCCCGCCGCGCAAGCCGAACGTGAAGATCGCGCCCGCGCCGTCGGGCAAATATTTGCTCGCGAGCGCGTGATACGGCGAATCGTCGAGCTCCGCGTAACGCACCCATGCGACTTCCTCGCGAGCGCGTAAGAACGCGGCGATGGTGCGCGCATTTTCGACGTGCGCTTTCATCCGCAGCGGCAACGTTTCGAGGCCTTGCAGCAAGAGCCACGCGTTCATCGGCGAGAGCGCCGCGCCGACGTCGCGCAAGACTTCGGTGCGCGCGCGCATGAGAAACGCGTATTCGTTAAACGTCTCCGCGAAGTTCATATCGTGATAGCCCGGGCTCGGCTCGGAAAGCAGCGGATGTTTGCCCGCGCTCCACGGAAAGGTTCCCGCGTCGACCATGACGCCCGCGATGACGGTGCCGTGACCGCTGATGAATTTCGTCGCCGAATGCACGACGATATCGGCGCCCCATTCGATCGGGCGGCAGAGCATGGGCGAGGCGAACGTGTTGTCGACGACGAGCGGCAGCCCCGCATCGTGCGCGATCGTCGCGAGCGCTGCGAGATCGGCGACGTTGCCCAGTGGGTTGCCGATCGTCTCGGTATAGACGAGCTTCGTGTTCGGCTTAATCGCGGCGCGCAAGGCGCTCGGATCGTCGCCCGGCACGAGGGTGCATTCGATGCCCATCCGTTTGAGCGTGACCGTGAATTGCGTGACGGTTCCGCCGTATAGGCTCGCGGTCGCGACGATGTGATCGCCCGCCTGCGCGAGGCATAAAACGGCCGAAAGTTGGGCCGCGAGGCCGCTCGCCGAGGCGACGGCGCCGAGGCCGCCTTCGAGGCTCGCCATCCGTTCTTCGAAAGCGGCGACCGTCGGATTACCGATGCGGCTGTAGATGTTGCCGTAGGTGCGTAAGGCGAATAATTCAGCTGCGTGTTCGGTCGAATCGAAGACGAAACTCGAGGTCATGTAGATCGGCATCGCGCGGGCGCCCGTGGTCGGGTCCGGAGGCGTCCCCGCATGTAGCGCGCGCGTCCGGAAACCGAAGGTATGGTCTTGCATCGTCGCTCTATCTTCGACGCGCGAGAGGTTATCTCTTGAGGACGTTGTGGCTTGCGGAACCGCGGTGTTCGGCCGTAAACGCGACGCCATCGTTTGCGGTCGTCGGAGCGACGGGCGATAGGGCTCCCGGCGCCAGGGACGGCGTCGGGGAGGCTACGGGCGAGGCGCCGGGTGACGGCGAGGCGGAAGGGAACGTGGCGAGGCCGATCATATCGGATGCGCCTTCGACGTAACCGCTGAAGTTGACGGGCCCGCCCGGCTCGACGGCGGTGAGCCGGATGAGCCGCCCGTCGTAGGTGCCGGTAAGCGGGTAGTGCGGGGCGTTGCGTCCGCTCATGCGCCACGTGCCGGTCAGGGCGCCGCCCGTTGTCTGAGCGAGCGTCAGATACGAATATTCGGTCCGGTCGATGTACTGCAGCTGGAGCTCCCACGTACCGTCGAGCGTGGCGAAGGCGGGCGACGTGGGCGTCGCCGTCGGCGCGGGTGCGGTCGTCGCTGCCGCCGCGCTAGGCGAAGCTGCGGGAGAGCCGCCGCGACGGCGACGGCGGCCGCGCGGTGCCGGAGTTTCCGAAGGCGCGACCGTGGGCGGTACGGCGCTTGGAGCCGCGGTCGGCACGGGGACGTCGCTCGGTAGCGGCGAGGCGGCCGGCGTCTGGACGCCGAGCGGCGTCAGCGTCGCATTCGGGACGGGCGGAGGCGGCGGAGCGGGCTGCGCCCCCGCTCGGGAGCCGCTTACCGGCCCGAGCGCCACGGCGAGCGCGAGGGCTCCCGCAGAGCCCAGTGACCAGAGGTGGCGCCGCATGCCTGCCTGCTTCAAATACCCTCACAACGATAGACAACCGCGCCCACGAAGGCGCACGGAAAAAGCCAACACGCCCCGTTCGCGTACCGAACCCGCGTTTCCCCGAGGTTAGCGCGAGCGAAGGAGCCCGGGGTAGCAGAGTGCTCGCGACTCTGCTATAATGGGCCGGTTGTGAAAGAGAAGATCCACCCCACTTGGTACCCGGACGCGCGAGTCAATTGCGCTTGCGGAAGCGTTTTTACCACCGGCTCGACCCAGAAGAGCAT
>CAXTIY010000313.1:0-4332 GCA_964244215.1 uncultured bacterium | reverse complement strand
GAACGCACGCAAACGCTCCGTGCGCCATCGTTCGTCACCGTAGCGAACGATCGAAACATCGGGAAGATGCACGACCATTGAAGGTTCTACCGACTCCGCTGAAACATCGATACCGAGTTGCGCGTTAAGAAGCCGGTGAACGCCGCGCCTTCCAAATCCGCCGACGAGCGTCGCTCCGACATCGAAGCGATACCCGTCACGCTGATAGAAAGACGCGCAACCGCCCGGTACATTGTGCCGCTCAAGCAGCAACGTTCGTACGTTGCGATTCGCAAGCGTCGTCGCGGCCGTCAAGCCCGCGACGCCCGCGCCGATTACGATCGCGTCATACGAACCAGAACTGTGAATCACGGCACATCAGACGGTTAGTTGTTCCGTTTTAGTTCAAAAACGGAACGGGTATGCCGAATCCTGAGTTATTGGGTTTAAATCCAAGGCACACTCTAATCTTGTATTTACCTAGGAGGTAATTAGTGAAACGACTCGTTTCGCATGTCCTCGCCATGGTGGCGGCGGCAGCGTTCGGGATCGTGACCTTTGCAGTGTCGGCGGTAACGCCCGCATTCGCACAGGCGCCGGCTCCGGATTTCGGAACGCCGCCGTCCGGTGAAGTCCCGATCCTCTATAATGACCAGCACGTCTATTCGAAACCTGACAAGCTGAAAAAGGGCCGTGTCCTGGCCGCATTGGTACGCGGGAAGACGATCCTTGTTCCGCTTCGCTCGATGTTCGAGCAGATGGGGGCTACGGTCTCCTACAACGCGTCGACGAAGACCGTCGACGTTTCCAAGCCCGGTGCCGACGTCCAAGTGACGGTCGGTAAACCCGAAGTGACCATCAATGGCGAAACGCGTCCGTTGGACGTTCCGCCCGAAATTTACAAGGGTTCGCTCGTGGTGCCGCTCCGCGTTATTTCGGAAGGCATGGGAGCCTACGTTCTGTGGGTTGCCGACAAGCGTCTCGTCGTCGTGCGTTACCTGACGGTCGCACCGTCACCGCCGCCGACGCCTCCGGCAACTCCGGTTCCGACGACCCCGCCGACGCCCGCGCCGACGGCTACGCCGACACCGACTCCGAAGGCAACCGCCCAAGTCTCGTTCTTCGTGGCCGGCGACGCGCTCTTCGATCCCAAGGTCTACAATGAGTTCTCACCCGGTAACAAGGGCGGAACGAGTTTCGCAGGCCGCGCCGGAGTTACGTTCAGCATCGAAAGCCTCGCGCTTATGGCTGAAGCCGACTTCCGTCAGTTCCGTTATCCGCATCGCTCCTCGGCATTCGCCGCGGGCGCACCGGGTGGCGCAGTTCCCTGCACCGGTCTGGGCGCAGTTGCCGGTGAACCCGGTTGCGTGAGCACCCTCGGACCGGCGGTTGGTTCCGCGTTCGTGCCGTCGTTCGACGCACGCGACACCGACATCGACGGCCGCTTCGGTATCGGCATCGCCAATCCGAAGATCTTTCTCGCCGGCAGTTACATGGATCGCTATGTCAACTACGGTTATCCGCGCCTCACGGGCGTCGGCGGCGGTATCGAGAAGTTGGTCAACTTCGACCAGCCGATCGACGTCTACGGAAGCGTCTACTACTACCCGCAGGTGAGCGGTAATTATACCGACATCAACGGCGAGCAGCAGAAACTTCAGTACCGCATGCTTCACTACCAGGCCGGCTTAGCGATCAAGGTTCCGAAGACTCCGCTCTTCCTCGACCTTGGTTACCTCGGCGACCGCGGAATCGCGAAGCAGAACGCTCCCAGCACCTTCTCCGAGAATTCGTTCTACGGCGGTCTCGGTCTCCACTTTTAAGTAGAGTCCGCCCCACAAACGGAGAAACGAACGCGCCTCTTGCAAAAGAGGCGCGTTCGTCTATGGTCCGATCGTCTACCGATAGGTTATCATCGTATCTCGAACGCGTTTCGGCCGTATCGTTACGGTCGTTCGCCGTCCGCATCATCGGAGGATCACTTGAAACGACCAAGCACGCTAGTGCTTACGGCCGCTTTCACGACCGGACTCGGCTTCTCGCTCGCAGCGGTGCCTTCGGCCACCGTCGCGCAGCCTCAGATCGTCGCGCAAGCGACGGCGGCGGCCGATTTCGGCAGCCCGCCTTCCGGCGAAGTTCCGATCCTCTTCAACGATCGCCACGTCTACGCCAAGCCCAACCGCTTGCGACAAGGCCGTGTGCTGACCGCGCTCGTGCGTGGATCGACGATCCTCGTGCCGCTGCGTTCGGTCTTCGAGCAGATGGGCGCGAGCGTCGCCTTCAACGAACGGACGAAGACGGTCGACGTGAGCAAACCAGGCGCGGACGTTAAAGTGACGGTCGGCAAGCCCGAAGTCGTCATCAACGGAGAAGCGCGCCCGCTCGACGTGCCGCCCGAAATTTACCGAGGCACGCTCGTCGTGCCGCTACGAGTCGTCTCCGAAGGCATGGGCGCCTACGTGCAGTGGGTCGACTCGAAACGTATCGTCGTGGTCCGTTACCTTCCCGCACCCGTTCCCACGCCGCCGGCTGTGACGACGCCCGAGGCGACGGCAGCTCCTATTCCAACTCCCGTGGCCACGGCTTCGCCGACGCCCGAGCCGAAGCGGCGCACAACGTACGAACATTTCGTCGTCGGCGATTACATCATCAGTCCGAGTTCGTATAATGAAGTAAGCCCCGGCCAGAGCTCTAAACCGTCGTATCGCGTAGCCGCAGCGTTCGAATTTCCGCTTTTCAATTTGCCTTGGATGATCGAAGGCGACGGCCGCAGTTACCGCTACGCGCATCGTGACGGCGGCGTTACCGCCTGCAATGCTGCGACGGCGGGCAGCGCCGGTTGCGCGAACGGAATCGGGCGGCAGGGCCGCGTCTTCGTGCCGAACTTCGACGGACGGGACGACGACATCGATGCGCGCTTCGCATTAAAGGTCGCGAGTCCGCGCATCTACATCGGCATCGGCTACGAATTCCGCAATACGAATTTCGAAGGCGGGGCGTTTCCGACGCAGCAACACGGGCTTGGCGTCGGCGTCGAGAAACTGCCGGATCTCGATCAAGCCTTCTCGCTCTTCGGCTCGATGTATTACTATCCGTCGCTCACCACGAACGGCTCGCAAAATCTCGGTGACGGCACCTTCGGCCAAGTACAATACCGCTATCTCAAATACAACGTCGGCTTAACGCTCGATCTCGGCCATAGCCCGCTCTTCCTCGAAGGCGGCTATCTGGGCGACCACGGCTACGACAAGCAAAACGCGCCGAGCGATTTTACACATCAAGGACCCTACGCCGGCCTAGGCATCCACTTCTAAATAGCGGCTTGGCGCTTTTGCTGCGCTCCGTCGTCTCTCGTCGCTTAAATGGCTTTGCCATTCTGCGCTCCTCGATCCTAGGAGCGCAGCAAAATCGCCGGCGCGTCGTGCTGCGGGGGGCTGGAATGGCTGCGCCATTCGGCGCTCTTGGATGCGAAAGTGGGACACAGATATGGCGGCGCTTGAACCGGGGGGAATGGCGGGCTGGAATGGCTGCGCCATTCGGCGCTCTTGTCGAGAGAGGGATGTAGTGCTGGGTTAGGTGTGTTTGGTGGGGGTGTTGGGGGCGGGTGCGGGGGTTGGGGACGCGTTGAAGTCGGAGGGGTAGCCGGAGCCGAAGGCCGATTCGTAGTGGGGTGCGGCGGTTGCGGCGATTGCGGGCGGGGGTTCTGGGGTTGGTGGGGGGAGCGGAGCGAGGTGCTCTACGGCGAGGGTTTTTTTTAACTGTTTGCTTTGGGGTGAGTTGGCAAAGTCTTTGAAGAGCCAGCTCGCGGTGAGCTGTGCGTGCAGGCGCGCTTCTCTTACGAGCACCTTCGTGTAGAGACGCTGCAATAAATAGACGGCGCGCGGAAGCTGGTCGTCGCGCGGATAGCGTTGCTCCCAATCGCGAATAGAACGTTCGGTTTGCAACGCGGAATTGTACGACTGCGTTCCGATGTCGTGATTGTAATCGTAGCGTAATCCGACGTCGCGGATGGTATTACGAATGCCGATGATGCTCAGCTTGAACGGTCCGAAATATTCGTCGGCCGGTGCGAGATCGGCGACGAGCGGTTGACGCGGGTGCCAAGCCGGCGCTTTCGCGGCGGCCTTTGGTGCCGCGGTTTTTGCAGGTGAGGGATCGGCGGCGCCGCCCGGCGCAAAGGAAGCTGCGACGCACAAAAAAACAAGCCCGGTGACTCGCTTCACGATAATTTCCCCTTGGAGTGACGTGAACGCTATGTCGATTAAGGATCGAAATTCGTGAGCGTACATAAAATACCCGTCGCCTGCATACAAACGCGTGCATACGAACGCGAAGATTTTGATGAGAGTTGGC
>CAXTIY010000312.1:0-4388 GCA_964244215.1 uncultured bacterium | reverse complement strand
AGATTCTGCAAGGCGATAAGATGGCCGGCCGTCACGGCAACAAGGGCGTCATCGCGAAGGTACTGCCCGAAGAGGACATGCCCTATACGGAAGACGGCACGCCCGTCGACATCGTGCTCAACCCGCTCGGTGTTCCCTCCCGCATGAATCTCGGCCAGATTATGGAGACCCATCTCGGCTGGGCCGCGCGCATGCTCGACATGTTCATCGCGACCCCGGTGTTCGACGGCGCGCATGCCGAGGATATCGCCGAGTGGCTGCAGGACGCGGGTCTTCCCGCCGACGGCAAGACGTGGCTGCGCGACGGTCGCACGGGCGATCGCTTCAACCGCCCGATTACGGTCGGCATGATCTACATGCTCAAGCTCGCGCATCTCGTGGACGACAAGATCCACGCGCGTTCGACCGGCCCCTACTCCATGATCACGCAACAGCCGCTCGGCGGCAAGGCGCAGTTCGGCGGACAGCGTTTCGGCGAAATGGAAGTCTGGGCGCTCGAAGCGTACGGTGCGGCCTACACGCTGCAAGAACTGCTCACGGTTAAATCGGACGACGTCGTCGGCCGCGTGAAAACCTACGAAGCGATCGTCAAGGGCGAGAACGTGATGGAGCCGGGCGTTCCGGAATCGTTCAAGGTCTTGATCAAGGAACTTCAGTCGCTCGCCCTCGACGTCAAAGTCCTCACGGAAAATCGCGAAGAGATCGAGATCAAAATCCAAGACGACGACATGACGGAAACGGCGAAGGACATCGGTCTACTCGTCGGCGACGACGATCCGCGCATGTCGCAAACGATGGTTGCCGCACGCGAGGCGGAAGCGCAGCGCGCTGCCGCCGCGGCGGCACCGGCCGGCATCGGAATGGAAGACTCGGCCGAGGGTGCGACCCTCGTCGCCGACGACGAAGCGGAAGAAGACGAAGAGACCGAAGCGAGCGACGAAGAAGTCGCAGCCGCGCAAGCATCGCCGCGTAACGTCATGCCGGCGCAACCCGAACTCGAAGAGGGCGGCCTCGGACGGCTCGGTGGCGGTATGGGTGAAGACGTGCTCGATAGCGATCTCGTCGAAGAAGAGCCCGTCGTCGAAGAAGAAGAAGTCGACGAAGGCTACGTGCTCGAGGACGAAGACGAAGAGCAAGAAAAAGAAGAAGAGGAAGACGAGGGACTGGGTTCCTTGGGTAGCGACGAGGATTACTAGCAACGGAGAGGCTCGCATTCAAGTGATGCGAGCCTCTTTTCTTATCTTCGTATCCCAGGCGACCGCCGGTGACGCGTGCGGACGGGGCCCGACCGAGCCGGCGGTGGTATGCTATCCTCGTCATAGGAGCGTAACGTGAGCGTCGATCCACTTCCCTTCACGCTTGCCGGGTTTCTCGCTTGGGAAGAACGGCAACAAGCGAAATTCGAGTTTCGTGCCGGCGCCGTCTTCGCGATGGCCGGGGCCACCGACGACCACGGGCAAATCGTTCTTAATCTGAGCGCAATCATTCGGCCCGCGCTGCGGGGCACGCCGTGCCGCGCGTATCCGCTCGACATGAAAGTCGTGACGAGCTATCCGGCGTCGCGCTACCCGGACCTTTTGGTAACGTGCGATAAGCGCGATGCGCGCGAGCGCACGATTAAGCGGCACCCAAAATTAATCATCGAGGTCTTATCACCAGGCACGGCGGCGATCGACACGGGCGATAAGCTCGATGAATATCAAACGATACCCGAACTTGAGGAATACGTCCTAATCGATTCGCGTAAGCCCTACGTCCGCATCTATCGCCGCGACGGCGACACGCTAGAGACCGATCCGGCAACCATCACCGGTTCCATCGAACTGCGGTCGATCGGACTTCAGCTTACGCTTTCGGAGATCTACGAAGACGTCGATTTTCTACGCGATCGAAACGAACATGGTACGCAAGAGATATCCGATCGTTCGTAACTCACGGACGTGGCCGCCTCATTGCTGTGAGGAAGCTGGGACCAGCGAGGCGCCGTAGGGAGGGCGTCGAACGGTTCCTAGGTGCTCGAGGTTAGGCTGCTCGGGGCGCCCGAATTCGTCTACGATGGCCGCCCTTTTCGGTTTGCGGCATTGCCTCGCGCGCTCCCGCTCTTAGGCTGGTGCCTATTGCATCGGCGGGCTCCGTTGCCGCGCGACGGCCTTGCCTTCACCTTTTGGCCCGACGTCGACGAAGAAGAAGCCCGCGCGAATTTGCGGCGCCATCTCTATGCCATCGCGAAGGCGCTGCCGGCTCGTCCGGGCGAGCTTTGGATTATCGCGGATAAAAAGACGGTCGCCTGGAATCCGAGCGCTCCGCTCGCGTTCGACGTTGCGGAACTCGAACGGCTCGTAGCGGGCGAGGAAACGCTCGATGAAGCGGCGGCACTGTATCGCGGGCCGTTCCTCGCCGGATACGACGAACCGTGGATCGAACCCGAGCGCGAGCGAATAGCGGCGGTGCTCGAAGCCGCGTTGCAACGTGCGTTGGAACGCGAACGAAAGCGGGCTCCGCAGCGCGCGATCGGTTATGCGAAGCGTTTGCTCGCGCTCGACCCGTGGCGTGAAGATGCGGTGCGGGCGCTCTTGGATTTGCGGCATCGACTCGGCGATCGCGCGGGGGCGCTCAAAGAATACCGGTCGTTCGCGGAGCGCTTACGGCTCGAACTCGACGTCGCGCCGATGATCGAAACCACGGCCGTGTACGATGCGATCGCGCATGCCGAAACGCCGCTACGCGCACCGTCGCTCGAGCAGCCGGTGACGGCGCAGGTGGCGGTCGTCGGAGCCGACATTCGGGCGACGCTGCCGTCTCCGCTCGAAGCGCTCGTCGGGCGCCGAGCGGTACTCGGTGAGATTACGGCCTTACTTCCGACGACGCGTTGCGCCACACTCGTCGGAACGGGCGGCGTCGGAAAGACGCGGCTCGCGATCGATGTCGCATGGGCCGTCGGTACGGATTATCCGAGCGGCGTCGCATTCGTCAACCTGGCTACGCTCGGCGATTCGGACCTCGTATCGACGGCGATCGCTTCGGCGCTCGGCATCGCACAAGCGACGCAACGTTTAGATATCGGCGCCGTCGTCACGGCGATCGGATCGAAGCGCGTGCTGCTGCTTCTCGACAATTGCGAACATGTGATCGGTGAAGTCGCGCGGTGCATCGTGGCGCTTCTTACCGACTGTCCGGCCGTCGCTATTCTCGCGACCAGTCGCGAGCCGCTCGCCGTGCGTGGCGAGCGCGTCTATCGCGTGCCGTCGCTCGACGTGCCGCCCGCGCTCGAATTCATGAGTGTCGAAAAGTCACGCACGTACGGTTCCGTCGCTCTGTTCGAAGAACGGGCGCGCGCGGCCGATCCGGGTTTTACGCTCGATCGGACCAACGTGGCGGCCGTATGTGAGATCGCTCGACGTCTCGACGGCATCGCCCTCGCGCTCGAACTCGCGGCCGCGCGCGTGACGGTGCTCGAGCCCGCCGAAATCGCGCGCCGTCTCGACGAACGTTTTCGTATCCTCGAAGGCGGCGAACGCACGGCGCTGCCGCGCCAGCGCACGATGCGCGCCTCGATCGATTGGAGCTGGGATCTCTCGAGCGAAGCCGAGCGCACGTTGCTCGGGCGCGTAGCGGTATTCTCCGGTGGTTGGACGCTTGCGGCTGCGGAAGCGGTCTGTTTCGATGCGCCGCTCGATTTTGAGGAGTCCGTGTCGTTGCTCGGCGCGCTCGTCGACCGGTCGCTCGTCGTCGTGGCGGCGGGATCGCTCGGCCGCCGCTATCGCTTACTCGAATCGATCCGCGAATACGCGCTCGAAAAGCTCGCGGCCTCCGGTACCCGCGAGGCCATCATGCGACGGCACGCTTCATATTACGCGGCCTTCGGTGCGCGCGTGGAGGCGTCGTACGAGACGACGCCCGATGCGCAGTGGTACGCGCTCGCGGTCTCCGAGCTCGACAACGTACGGGCGGCACTACGGACGTCGTTCTCCGATGACGGCGACGCGCTCGTCGGCGCTTCACTCGCTGCGGATTACGCGCATGCTTGGGCGTACGGCGGCAGTCGCGGCGATCGGGCGTGGCTCGATACCGCCTACGAACGGCTCGACCGTCCGGCACATCCGCTGCTCGCAACCCGCTTGATGTGGCAGACGGCGGCGGTGTCGCTCGACGCTCCGCAGCACGCCACGTGGGTCGCGGCTGCGGTTCGCGATAGTCCCGATTCGCGGATGCGCGCCGAGGCGTTACGCTGGATCGCGGAAGCGCAAATTCGCCGGGCGTTGCTCGAATCGGCCGAAGCCGCGCTCGACGAAGCGGCCGCGCTCGATGACGACGCCCGCCATCCCAAAGCACACGCGGCGACGCTGCACTTGCGCGCCGAACTCGCGCGCGTTCGCGGCGACGTCGAA
>CAXTIY010000311.1:0-4397 GCA_964244215.1 uncultured bacterium | reverse complement strand
AGGAGAAACTGCGTCCGCGGCGGAAATGGCTCATTCATTTGCAGAGCTCTAGAACCCGGCCGCGAATCAAATTTGCGAATCCGATATCGTCTCGGAGTTTACTATCATTATAATCATATGAGGATAGAGATATTCGTGCCGAATGTCCATCCGCCAAAAATATGGTGCGTGCTTTGAATGTTGAGCGATGCATCGTTCGCGGGGCTCGCGTCGTGATGCACATCGATGAATCATCCGGTAACCTAGCCGCATATGTATGCGGCGCGTTGCGATGTCGATAGATCCGCGTATCGTCGCCGCCGTGGCGGTCGGCGCGGGCATCGGCGGCGTGCTGCGGCTGCTCGTAACGCAGTTCGTCGTCGGACGCTACGGTATTTTGGCAGGAATCTATGCTACGCTTTTTATCAACGTGAGCGGATCGTTCTTGATCGGAATCGTGATCGAAACGTTTCAGCTGCGCGATACGCTAAATCCGGTTTGGCGCTATTTTCTCGCGACGGGTATCCTCGGCGGCTATACGACGTTCTCGACGTTTTCCTACGAAGCGTTATTCTTATTCTCCAATACGATGACGCTTGCAGGAATCGCTTATACGATTGCGAGCGTGGCTCTGGGCTTAGGGGGCGCGTTTCTCGGAATCGTTACGGCGAGGGCCTTCATTCACACCTAAGGGCTTCGAAGGAGTGCACGCGCGGTAATCGTTTCGGACGCGTAAGCGCTAAGCTGCTGCGATGAGGGCGCCGCATCGCCGCTTTCGATCGCTTTATAAAGTTCGATCAGCGCGTCGCGCGCGTCGCTCAGCGGCCCGAGCACGCTCTGCCCGACGCCGCGTTTCACGCCCGTTTCGATGCGCGCGGCGAGCTCCGCTCGTAGCGCTTCAACGTCGCTCGCGAGGGCGTACTGTTTTACGAGGTCTTCTTCCGTCGCCGTCCCCCGCGGATCGCGCCGAATTTCGAAGGTTTGTTCCGTGCTCGTGCCGTCGACCGCGAGCCGCGCGCGATATCGACCCGGCGCGACGAGCGTGCCCGCGCTATCGCGCAAATCCCAGTAGATGCGATGCATCCCCGCCAAAGCGGACGGCGGCGATTTCGGTACGATCCAGAACGCCGGAATATCGAGCGTGGCGGGATCGACTCGCTTGACGACGTCGTCGCTCGCGTAGCGCCGTACGACGCGACCGGCGGCGTCTGCGATCGTCATGCTCAGGGGCGTTTTTGCGGAGACTGCGAGAACGTAATCGAGTGGTGTCCCAAATTGCGGATTCTCACCCTGCGCCGTCTCCGGCGGTAGCGGGGTACCTTCGTCATCCCCGGGACGCAGCCGATAGGTCGCTTCCGGTGCGAATAACGTTGCAGCCCGCGTCACCGCGTCCGAGGCTTGACGCAGCGGAGCGAGATCGTCGAGCACCCAAAACGAGCGGCCGTGCGTGGCGATAACGAGGTCGCCGCTCGAAACCGTGAGATCGCGTACCGAGCATACCGGCAAATCGAGCTGCAACGACTGCCACGAATCGCCGTCGTTAAACGAAACGTACACGCCGGTTTCGGTTCCGGCATAGAGCAATCCGCGGCGTGTCGGATCTTCACGAACGGCGTTGACGAAACTGCCCTGCGGAATACCACGCGCGGCGAATTGCCACGTCGCTCCGTAATCGTTCGTGCGGTAAATCAGGGGCGAATCGTCGTCGAGCCGATGACGGTCGACCGCCGCGTACGCCTCGCCCCCCTCGAAGTGCGACGCCTCGATCGTGCCGATCTTACTCCAGGCGGAAAGCCCGAGCGGCGTGACGTTTCGCCAATGTGCGCCGTCGTCGCGTGTGAGCTGTATGAGCCCGTCATCGGTGCCGGCCCATAACGTATCGCTTTGCCGCGGCGAGGGCCCGAGCGCGTAGACCACGCCGCGGCGCGTACCGCCCTCGTTATCGGCGATCGTCGGCGCATCGAGCGTCGCCGGAACGCCCGGGACCAGACGACTAAGATCGGGACTAATCGCGCGCCAAGCGGCGCCGCCGTCACGCGTTTCGTAGATGCGCTCGTGGCTGAAATACAAACGATGTGGATCGGCCCGCGAGAAAACGAGCGGTAAGGTCCACGTAACGCGCGCGCTCTCTCCGAGCGTCGGCGAAAGGTTTTGTGTTATACGGGTCGTGAGGTTTTCACGGTCTACGCGGCCGCCATACACGAGATTGGGATCGAGGGGATCCGGGGCGATATAATCGCTCTCGCCGCCCACACTCAGAGGCGACCAGTCGCGGGCCGAGATGCCGAGGTGCGTGCTGCGACCAGCGGTCATCAACGCGCCCGAATCTTGCTGCGCGCCGAAGATGCGATATGGGAAAGCCGTATCGGTTGCGACGTGGTAGATCTGCGCGGTCGGCTGGTTATACCAAGAACTCCACGTGCGCGCGCCATCGACGCTGACGATGACGCCTTGGTCGCTCGCGAGGATCATGCGTTCGGAAGCCGTCGGATCGATCCACAGCATATGATAATCGTCGCCGCCCGGGGCGCCCTTAATCGCCGTGAAGCTCGCGCCGCCATCGTCCGAGCGATATAGCGACGTGTTCGAGACGTAGACGCGATCGGGATCGTGCGGATCGACGGTGACGTGAGCGAAATACCAGCCGCGCCCCCAAATGCGTTTCTCGTTATCGATGAGCCGCCACGACGCGCCCGCATCGTCGCTACGGTAGAGACCACCGAGCTTTGCATCGACGATCGCGTAGACGCGCCGTGAATTCGAGGGTGCGACGGCGATCCCGATCTTACCGAGGCCGGCGATCGGAAGACCGCCGAGTTGCCTCCATGTCGCGCCCGAATCGACCGATTTATACAGACCGCTGCCGGGCCCGTTCGAAGGCGGATAGACGTTCCAAGGCGGTCGCCGCGTCTGCCACAGCGACGCATACAGCGTACGCGCTTCGTGCGGATCGAAGGCGAGGTCGATCGCTCCCGTGTCTGCATCGTGAAAGAGGACGCGCCGCCACGTCGTGCCACCGTCACGCGAACGATAGACGCCGCGCTCTTGGTTCGCCTTATACGCGTGGCCGAGCGCCGCGACGTAAACGTTATTCGGGTCTTGCGGATCGACGATGATGCGTCCGATTTGGCGCGTCGCTTCGAGGCCGATATGCTTCCACGTGGCGCCGGCATCGATCGACTTATACATGCCGTTGCCGTGGATAATGTCAGAGCGCATATCGGCTTCGCCCGAGCCGACATAAATCGTGCGCGGATCGCTTGGGGCGAGGGCGATCGCACCGATCGATGCGACGGGCTCCTTATCGAAGAGCGGCGACCACGTGCGACCGGCATTCGCGGTCGTCCACACGCCGCCGCCGACGGCTCCGAAGTAAAAGCGATTCGGGTCGCCGGGCACCCCCGCGACCGCGAGCGCCCTGCCGCCGCGGAACGGTCCGACGTTTCTCCAATGCATGCCCGCGTAATGCGAAGGCGGAACGGCCGCTTCGGCGCCGGCGCGCGCGCACAGCAAGCTGAAAACGCTCGCGACGAACGGCCGTGCGAAACGAGAGATGCGTCCTACCAAACTTTCGGCACGCGCGGCACGACGAACGCGAAGACCAGGGAGACGATCGCGGCCCACAGCACGAGCGCGGTTATTCGCAGCGCGAGCCAAACGCGTGCTCGCTTGGCATACGGATCGAGCGTCGCACGCTGCGAACGTATCTCGATCGAGAGTGGCGGCGGCGGTCGCGGCGTCAGCGCGAGTCGCAACTCCGAGAGCGCCATGTCCAGGAGAAACCACACGGCGCCGCACGTCAAAGCGGCTGCGACGGCCGACGGCATGCCGCGGCGAAAACCCGCGCCGAGCGCCGTCGCGAGCGTCACGCCGGCCGAAAAGTAGGTGATCGTCGCCATTCGCTCGAGCGGCCGCACGCTTTGCGGACGCGCGTATACCTCGAGTAAATCTGCGAGGATCGCGACGCTACCGTGTGCCCATAGATTTTCGCCGAGCGCCGACAACGTCGCCCGACCGTCGACGTTTGCGAGGTGCACTTCGTGTGTCGGCGAGCCGTTTTCACGGCGCATGAGGGAAATCGCGACGCCGGAGAGGCGCGACCCGAGATCCGGATCGGCGGCGAGATCGCGCAGCGTCGGGAAGGTTCCGCCCCGTGCGCCGTCATCGACCGAAATCTCGGTCGAGATTGCACCTTCCGGCAGCAGTTGCGCGGCTCGTTCCAAGAACCGCTCGAGCGCATCGCGGTCGAGCAGCGTTGCGGGTAAGCGGCGTAGCGCGAGGGTTTGCGAGCGGGGGTCGCGGCTCGCGTCGGCACCGTATTCTGTCTGCACGTAGCTGCGAAGTTCGCGGGCTCTGCGAGCGATCTTGCAAATCGTAGCGGCACGCCGGACGCAAAAATGTGTCGGCTTAATGCAGCC
>CAXTIY010000310.1:0-4403 GCA_964244215.1 uncultured bacterium | reverse complement strand
CCCGCGGCGCCACGTCGTACGCCGCGCCGAACGCGGCATCGACGACGACGGTCAAGCCGCTTAAATCCGCGCCGCCTTCGACGAGCGT
This sequence comes from uncultured bacterium, assembly GCA_964244215.1. Taxonomy (GTDB): domain Bacteria; phylum Vulcanimicrobiota; class Vulcanimicrobiia; order Vulcanimicrobiales; family Vulcanimicrobiaceae; genus CAXTIY01. Next base: position 4,315 of record CAXTIY010000310.1, on the reverse strand, counting down.
CGCGAAATAACGCTCCGCGAGCAGCGGTGCCGAACGCGCGATGCCGACGCGTTCGTGGGTCGGACGCGGTAGCGCCGGATCGTCGAGCGCCGCTTCGAGCGCGTCCTCGCGTGCATCGTCGAGTTTAAAGCCGTCGGGCCCGAAAATCTTGATGCCGTTATCGCCGATCGGATTGTGCGACGCGCTGATCATTACCCCGGCAGCCGCCCCCGCGAGCACCGTTACGCGTGCGACGCCGGGCGTTGGAATAACTCCGAGCGAAAGCGTATCGCGCCCGGTCGACGTTATGCCCGCAACGAGCGCCGCTTCGAGCATCGTACCCGACAGCCGCGTATCGCGCCCGACCACGATCGGTGCGACCGCAGCGAAGTTTTTCGTAAAAAGAGCCGCGGTCGCGCGCCCGATGCGAAACGCGAGTTCGGGTGTGAGCGCCGCATTGGCGAGGCCGCGTACGCCGTCGGTTCCGAATAAGCGCGCCATTACCGGCTCGACGCCGCGATGAAGCGCGCGCGCACGCGCAGGAGATTCGGTGCGATCGGGATGCCGGCGAGTTCGTTGCCGCGCGCGTCGATCGCCACCGGCTGCAGCATCGCATCGAACGCGCGCGGCGCACCCGGCAGCGGGACGTCGACCCGCACTGCGGCCACGCGCGCGAGATCGCTCGTCGGCGCGCGTAGCGTGGCAAACGCGGGCGCGAAGCTCAATCCCTGCACCACGACGTTATGCCGGCCCGAGTCGCTCGTGTAGTGAACCGTGACCGGTAGTTTACGCGATTCGATACGCTCGATCGAAAGCGTAACCGATGCCGGAGAAAGAGATTTGATTTCGAGTTTCGGTGCGACCACTTGCACCGGCACGTTATAAACGCCGGGCGTTCGTCCTTCGACGTCGAGGACGGCGCGAACGATATCGGGTGGAATCGGTGCGCCGCCCGGCGGAACGTCGATCGCGACGACCGCTTGACGGTCCGTGTAATGGGCGATTTCGTCGCTCGCAAGCCCGGCGGTAACGATCGGCACGCTGAGTTGCTGCTGAAAACGCGCCGCGATTACGGGATTCGGCGTCAAGCGCAGATAGCCCCAACCGGCGAGCGCGATCGCAAGCGACAAAACCTTCAGTCCTAAATTATTGCGGAGCCGATCAAGCACGCTTTGCGAGTTCGCCCGAGCGCTCCGCCGCCGCCTTCCGGCGTCCGAAACGCGGGCGCTGCGTCGTGCGGTCGGGCCGCCTTCCGCGCGAAGCGCGGCAACACGCGAGCAGCACGCTACGTAAACGCGCTTCATCACCGAGTTCGCGCGAAAGTTTTCCCGTACGGGCAACCGAGATGATGCCCGTTTCCTCGGAAACCACGAGTACCACGGCATCCGTTTGTTCCGAAAGGCCGATCGCCGCGCGATGTCGCGTTCCGAGATGACTTTCCGTCAACACGTTATCGGAGAGCGGTAAGAAGCAGCCCGCCGCTTCGACGAGCGATCCGCGTACGATCGCCGCGCCGTCGTGCAACGGCGAAGACGGCGTGAAGATCGAAAGCAAGAGTTCGGTCGAGAGCCGTGCGTCGAGCTTCGTGCCGCTCTCGACGAATTCTCGTAAACCCGTCGCGCCTTCGATCGCCACGAGCATGCCGACGCGCTTACGCGAGAGGATAACCGCCGCTCGCGCGAGGGTCGCGATCGCGTCCTCCAGCGTGTGCGCGTCGTCGACGCGTTCGCGCCGCGCGAGCATTCCGCCGCGCCCGAGTTGCTCGAGAAAGCGGCGCAGCTCCGGCTGAAAGACGATCGGCAACGTCACGGCGGTTCCTAAGAGCGCGAATTGCAAGATCGTCGCGAGCACGAGCAGATGTAAGAAGTTCGAGGCGCCGAGCAGCACCGCGAGGACCGCGATGCCGATGAGGATCGGGACCGCACGCGTGCCGCGAATGAGGACGAGCATGTAATAAACGAGCAACGCCGTGGCCGCGATGTCGACGATATCGCTCCAGCCGAGCGAGACGTCGGGCACCGGTAGCGGAATCAAGCGCGGCTCGCGGCGATGAGCGGTTCGAGATACGTTTCGATCAGCCGCGACGCATCGAGCGCGGGGTCGCCGAGAAGAAAGCCCGCGTAGGCCGCGAGCGTCGCGTCGTCGAGCGGCACGATCTCCTCGATCGTACGGCCGGCCGCCGCGAGCTCGGCATCGATCGTCGCGACGACGAGCGCGAGTGGCGAACGCCCCGGATCGAATTCGATGACGACCGCGTTATCGTCGCGGTAGGCGTCCGAGATGCCCGCCGGCAGGCCTCGACCCGCAAGGGCGATCTCGAGCGCTCGCAGATCTCGCGGCCCGCTCGGCGTAATGCGCAAGACGGCGAGGGGAGACGGCATGCTACGGTCGTCCGGCGCGAACGCGAGCGTAGCATAGCTTCGCGCTCCGGAGGCGGCCCAGGATGTCACGGTAGCTCCGGCCGAACGATACGCACGCGTCGCCTCTTCGCGCTCGCTTGGACCGAGCACGCCGTCGAACCGTACGCTCGCGAACCGTTTCACGTGTTTTCCTTGCGAATCCGAGGCTGTCGCATCGTTATACCTTACCCGGTTCGACTCATGCGTGGCGACTGAGGGCGAACGGCCGGCGCGCGTCGTAAGCGTCGGTCGCAATGCCGCATGGATCGCGTTCGAGGGCGAAGAGCGGCTCATGCTCGCCTCACTGCGTAAGAACGTCGAACGGCTCGCCCTCGTTCCGGGCGATCTCGTAAGCGCGCTTCCGCTCGATGCGGAGCGTGTAGTCGTCACGGCGCGCGCCCCGCGCTCGTTCGCGCTCGAACGCACGACGGCAGGCGGCCGGCTCAAGACGATGGCCGCGAATATCGACGGCATCGCGATCGTGGCGGCGTTCGCGCGTCCCTCGCTCCATCTCGAGATGATCGACGAATTGCTCGCCTTCGCGCGCATCCACGGACTGCGCGCGCACGTCATCTTTACCAAAGCCGATCTCGCGGCGCAGGCGGACGTCGATGCGGACGCATTGCTCGCGCTCTATAACGGGCTCGGCTATCCCGCCTTCGCACTCGACCCGCGCTCGCCGCAGGGCGTCGCTGCGATCACGACGGCGTTCTCCAATGCCGCTACGCTCCTGATCGGCCAATCCGGGGTCGGCAAGAGTTCGCTCTTCCGCGCGCTCGGCGGCGAAGCCGACGTCGGCGACGTCTCGAAGATCGGACGCGGCAAACAAACCACGACGACCGGCCGCCTCCACCGCTTCCCGAACGGCTTTCTCATCGATAGTCCGGGCGTCGGCGAATTCGAGCTGAGCAGTTCCACGGACGCCGAAATCGCGTTCGGGTTCGTCGAGTTCGCGAACGTCATCGACCGCTGCCGGTTCATCGATTGCCGCCACCGGACGGAGCCCGGCTGTGCCGTACGCGCCGCGGTCGATGCGGGCGAGATCGCTTCCGGCCGCTATGCGAGTTATCGCGCGATCCTCGCTCGCGAAGACGCGCGCCGGTTGAAAGGCTCGTACGACTAGGCTTCAGAGTTCTTCGGGGGTCCTCACGACGCGCGCGGTTCCCGCGCCGCTCGGAAGGCGGCCTCGTTCCACGATTTCCTCCAGGCGTTCGAACGCGCGCCAGACGAACGGCAGCTGCGGCTGCAAGCCGTAGCCGAACGCGCAATAGCTATCGACGTGCGTGCCACCCGCCACGACGTACTGCCAATAGCGGTCGCCGCGCCCCGCGGCGAGCACCGCGGCGAGATACGGTGCCGCATTGTGCTGCGGCGTCACGAAGACGTCGGCGTCGCCCGCGATTCCGATCAGCGGCCGCTCGAGCTTCCCGCTATGGGCGAACGTTGCGATCGTTCGGCGCACGGCAGCGGAGGGAACGTACGCCGCACGCGCGGCCAGGGTTGCGAGCGGCGCTATCGCGGTGTCGAGCAGTTGCGGGAAGAGGAACGTCGTGAAATCCGCGTAGTGCGGCAGCAGATTCGCGTAATGATCGTCCCAAAGCGACGGATGGGCGGCTTGCGAACCGCGGCGGTCCGGCGGAAAGCCGGCCGCGACGATGGCCGCATGCGCCGCGGCGTCGGTATAACCGCTCGCGACGTAAGCCGGCATCGCGCGTAAGAACGCGGAGAGATAGGTGAGAAGGTTGTGGTGCGGGTGCCAATAGACGCTCGCCCACTCGAGGCCGCCGTCGGCGAGCTCGGGATGGCGCTCGAGCAGATAACGCACTTGGCCGCCGCCGATCGAGAGACCGGCGGCATACGTTCTGCGTGCCGCCCGGCCATAATGCGCGCGAACGCGGGCGCGCGCCGCCGCCTTTACCGCATCGACGGCGATCTTG
>CAXTIY010000309.1:0-4407 GCA_964244215.1 uncultured bacterium | reverse complement strand
GATTCCGGCAACGACCGCGCGACGTCGTCGTCGCGATAGAGATTGATGTTCAGGAAGCCGAGGCCCGGGCGAATGCCGCTAATCTCTTCGACCTTGGAAGAGATGCGACGCGCGAGTTGCTCGCCGCCGCGCCGGATGCCGATCAATACGATACCGCCCTGGGCGTCGTCGGGCTCGAGGATTTGATGCGCCAGCCGGGCGATGATGCGGTCGATTTGCTGCGCAGACATCAACGTTCGCTCGCGCAGCGTTTCGAGCGTACTTCTCAAGCCATCGCCTTCACGACGTTCTCCTTCGCGAAGTGCAGGAAAAATCTTCGCCACCCGACGGAGCGCTCGTCTTGAAACGGACGCTCAAGCGCTCGCGTCGAGCCGGGCGAGTTGTTCTTGCGCTCGGCTGCGCTCGGCCTCGTACGCGGCGCGTTTCGAGCGTTCGGCTTCGACCTTATCCGCGGCGGCGTTCGCAACGAATTTTTCGTTCGCGAGTTTGCCGTCGAGCCGCGCGATCTCGGCGTCGAGCCGCAAGAGTTCTTTGCCGTAGCGCTCGCGCAATAAGCCCGTCGGCGCGCGCGGCGTCGCCGCGAGCAACGGGTCGCCCGGCGTTCCCGCAAGCGCCTCGTTATCGACGAGCGTCGCATGGGCGTGGATCGCGAGCAGCGCCCGCGCGTCGCCGCCGAGGCCGGGCGGTACGTCGATCGTCAGTCGTTCGCGCGGCGGCAGATGAAGCTCCGCCCGGAGTTCGCGCGCCCTGCGCGCAGCGACGCGAACGTTCTCGTAGCGACCCGCGGCCGCTGCGTCGACGACGATCTCCTCGGGACCCGGCCAACTCGCCGTGACGATCGTGCGCCCATCGTGCGGCAAGGCGAGCCAAATCTCTTCGGCGACGAACGGGGCGAACGGGTGCAGCAGGCGTACGATGACGCTGAGCCCATAGGAAAGCACGCTCGCGCGCGAAGACGACGGTACTTTGGTCGCTTCGATGTACCAATCGCAAAATTGATACCACGCGAAATCGAGCAGCGTATCGGCGGCGAGACCGAGTTCGTATTCGTCGAGTGCTTTACTAACGCGTTCGATCGTCGTTCGTAAACCGCCGAGCATCCACGCATCGGCGATCGATAGTTCCGCCGAGCGCGGCAAGCGGTCGGCGTTCGGAAGCCCTTCCGGCAGACCGCGAATATAGCGTAAAGCGTTCCAAAGCTTATTGTTGAAATCGCGCGCCTTTTCCACGGAACGTTCGTCGAAGCGCAGCTCTTGCGATTCGAGACGCATCTGTCGTACGACGCCGAAGCGCGTGGCATCGGCGCCATACTTCTTCACGAGATCGAGCGGATCGATTACGTTGCCCAGACTCTTGCTCATCTTGCGGCCCTGCAGATCGAAGACCAGCGGCGCGACGAACACGTCGCGGAACGGAATGTCGCCCGCGAATTTGAGGCCGAGCATCACCATGCGCGCGACCCATAAGAAGATGATTTCGCGCCCCGTGATGAGGACTTGGTTCGGATACCAGTGTTCGAGTTCGGGCGTTTGCGCGGGCCATCCGAGAATCGAGAACGGCCACAGGCCGCTCGAGAACCACGTGTCGAGCGTATCTCCGTCGCGCCGCAATTCGGTCGTGCCGTAATCGCGCGCCGCGATCGTATACGCTTCGAGCTCCGTTTCGGCTACGATCGCGTCGTCCGCGGGCGTGTACCAGACGGGTAACCGGTGGCCCCACCAGACTTGCCGCGAGACGTTCCAATCGCGAATGTTTTCGAGCCAATGTGCGTACGTGCGGCCGAATCGTTCGGGTATAAAACGAATGCGTCCGTCGCGATAGGCCGCGAGTGCCGGCGCTGCGAGCGACTCCATCTTGCAAAACCATTGCAACGAAAGCAACGGCTCGACGACGGCACCGCTGCGCGAACTAATCGGTACGTTATGTTTGCGCGGTTCCGTTTTGACGAGCGCGCCGCAAGCCTCGAGATCGCGCACGATCGCTTTACGCGCGTCGAAGCGATCGAGTCCGGCATACGCCGCCGGCACCTCCGGCAACATCTTGCCGTCGAAACCGATGACCGTTATCTTCGGCAAATCGTGACGCTCGCCGATCTCGTAATCGAGCGGATCGTGCGCGGGCGTCACTTTCACCGCACCCGTGCCGAAATCGCGTTCGACCGCGGCGTCGGCGACGATGGGAATCGCACGGCCGACCAGAGGCAACAGCACGAGCTTGCCGATCAGGTGGGCGTAGCGCTCGTCGCTCGGATGCACGGCGACGCCGCTATCGCCGAGTATCGTTTCGGGTCGCGTCGTCGCGACTTCGATCGAGAACGAGCCGTCTTCGCTCGCGTAGCGCACGTGCCAAAGCGAGCCGTCGCGTTCGACATCCTCGACTTCCGCATCGGAGAGGGTCGATTTCGAGACCGGGTCCCAATTGACGAGCCGCGTACCGCGATAGATGAGCCCGTCGCGGTACAGTTCGACGAACACTTTGGTGACCGCGGCCGAAAGCGCCGGATCGAGCGTGAAACGGTCGCGTTCCCAGTCGGGACCGAAGCCCATCGTGCGGAACGATTCGTAGATCGCGTCGCCGTAAACGGTGCGCCACTCCCAGGCCTTCGCGAGAAACGCTTCCCGGCCGAGGCCTTCCCGCGTCAGCCCTTCTTTGGCGAGCTCGCGCACGAGCACGGCTTCGGTCGCGATCGCGGCGTGATCTTGGCCGGGTAACCAGTCGGCATTTTCACCGAGCATCCGATGGTAGCGCACGAGCACGTCCATCGCACTATAGGTGGAGGCGTGCCCGAGGTGTGCGCGGCCCGTGATATTCGGTGGCGGCATCGAGATAACGAACGGGGGGCGCGCGGGGTCCGGCTCTTCATGGAAGACGCCGGCCGCAAGCCACGCGGCATACCGTTTCGCTTCAACCGTGGCCGGTTCGTACGTTTTTGGGAGATCGCCCGGATTCGGAGCCGCCTGCGGTTGGGTCTGCACGGTTAGAGCAAATTAGGGCTTCCCGAATGAGACCCTACCGCGGCCCGTGCGAGTACGGCCGGCTCGCACGCGCGACACGCGGGGGCTATGGCTGGTGGTAGTCGCCCGTGCCGTACGTTTTCAGCCCGACGAGGAACCAGGCAATCGGGATAGCGGCGATCACTCCGAAGAAGAGCGCCATCAAGAGATAATTTGCGATCATTTCTGGCCTTTCGCCTGGCTCGGCCGCATTGGGAGCGGTCCGAAGCGCAAGCTTACGAAGCTACCATAGCCGGTTCAAACGCCGGGCGCGGTGACTCCGGCTACAAACCCTCGTGACGCATCCGAATCGCTCAGCATTGACGGGCGTCGTCGTTAGCAAGCATGATGCGGGCGTGTATGTCGTGGGGCTCGTCATCGTGGCGGCGATCGTCAATTGGCTCGTGCTCACGCTCGCGACGTCGCTTACGGAGCGGTTCGTCGTGCCGTCGCTCGAACGCGCCCGGCGCATTTCCTTAAGCGATACGACGGGCCGCGATTTCGAGCGGGGCATTGCGCTCGCCCGTATCGCTCGCGCCGCTCTCGGGGCCCTAGCCGTGTGGGCGACCTGTTCGTATTACGCCCAAAACAACGCGCCGGCTTGGTATGCTTGGGCGGTATTCGGCGCTTTTTTTGCCGCCGTTCACCTGCCGAGACTTCTGGCGGCGGGCGCGTCGTTAGCGGGCTTTAGGCGCTCCGCGGCTTAAACGTAAGCGCGACCCCGTTCATGCAGTAGCGCAAACCCGTCGGCCGCGGTCCATCGTCGAATACGTGCCCGAGATGGGAGCCACAACGGCTGCAATGAACTTCGCTGCGCACGTCACCCAGCGACGTATCGTTCTGGGTGTCGATTGCCCGGGGGAGCGGCTGGTAGAAACTCGGCCAACCAGTTCCGCTATCGAATTTTGTTTTGGAATCGAAAGCGGCGAGGTCGCAACCGGCGCAAGCATAGATGCCGGCACGCTTCTCGTGGTCGAGCGGGCTCGACCCCGCGGTTTCGGTACCGCTTTGGCGCAAGACGGCGAACTGCTCCGCGTTCAGGCGAGCGCGCCATTCCGCATCGGTATGGCGAACGGCGAAGTGCCCCATCCCCGCGCTCGCGCGCCCGGACGACGCCCGAAAGGAAGCCGCGGCGGCAAGCACTCCACCGATCATCATCGCTCTCGTCATAGTCGCCATCGGTCGTCGTCTCCAGTCGCTTCATGGATCGGTCGTGCGCTCGTCGCGCCTCATGCTCGCATACTCGGGCGGCGAAATGCAGGCATCCCTGCCGCCCTCCCATTATAACGCGCGGCTCGAACCCGCGGATGCCCTGATCTTACTCGGTCCCGAAGTACGGTGACGGTGAGGTACCTTACAACGCCGCGCGCCGGCTAGCTCGCGTGCGCCTGCTTAGAAAGAGCGAGCCACGCCC
>CAXTIY010000308.1:0-4417 GCA_964244215.1 uncultured bacterium | reverse complement strand
CTCGTAAACAGTTTCCAGAAGCGGTCGTTCGTGCGCATTAGTCAGCGTGTACCCTTCTAAGTTTGCGGTCGCCGCAGCATGTCGTCATGCCGAGAACTGGGGCGAGTATAGCACCACCTCAACGGGCCGCCAAGTCTTGACAAATAAACGTTTGTGGCGCTTCACGCTAATTATTGCTACGCGCGAGTTGTTGCGAAAATGCATACAAGATGATGCTCCCGGCAACGGCTGCATTGAGGCTTTCGCCGGACCCGGATTGGGGAATCGCGACGCCCGCATCCCACGCGGGTAGCCAGCTCTCGATTCCATGCCGTTCGTTGCCGATCGCAACAACCGTCCGTGCCGGAAACGTGAAATCCGGTAGCGGCGTACCCGAACGCATGGCCGCTACGACCGTGTAGCCGTGAATCCGGGCCGCTGCAAGCAGCTCCTGCGGAGTGGCATGGGCCAGACGCATTCGGAAGAAGGCGCCCATCGTCGCTCGTACGACTTTCGGTGCATGCGAATCGACCCCGAGCGCGCCGAACACGGCCGCCCGAATGCCGAAGATTTCGGCCGAACGGAGCAGCGTGCCGGCGTTGCCTGGGTCGGAGACGCCGGCGAGCAGCAGCAAGGGCGCTCCATCTGCGAGCGTGTCGTCGAGCGATCCGAGTACGAGCGGTAAAACGGCGACGATGCCCGGTGGCGAATCGAGGTCGGAGAGACGCCCGAGCGCTCGTTCCGGGAGGAGAAACGTTCGCTCGGCGACGGCTTGCGCGGTCGGCCCAAGCGTCGCGTAGGCGGCCTCGGTTGCGTAGAGGGCTTCGGGCATGAGGCCGGCGCCCAGCGCCTCCTGCAGCAAGGTCGCGCCTTCGATTGCGTAGCGACTTTGCTCGGTACGACCCGCTTTCGTGCGTAGAGCCCGAACGGCATTGAGCTCCGGAGCGTGAAGCCCGAGCATAATCGGCATGGCAAGAGCTTCGACGCGGCAAGGGAAACCTCGTTGCGACGGTCGACACAGCCCTCGTGAGCGCACGCACGGTCGAAGCCGCTTCCATCGCCGCGATCGCGCTTGCCGTGCTCGTCGGTGGAAACGCGCTCCTCGTGCAAATAGCGCAATTCCACGGGCTCACGATCTCCTTGCTCGGCGTGCTCGCGCTCCTCGTGCTCTACGCGTTCCGGCAGAATTTTCGAGCCGGCGGTTCGCTCGCCCGCCTCCATGCCACGCGCGATGCGGCGTTCCTCGCGGCTATCGCCGGCGCGATCGCCTTCGTTGCGATGCCGGCACGCTGGTCGCTCGGCGCGACGATCGTCGCGACGGAAATCGGCTTCGCCGTGGAACTGCTCGCGCGCTTAGCCCCCGCTTCCCCGTAACGCCCTTTGCGATTGGACCAACCGACATGAAGACCCATGCCTCGGAGCGGATTTATAGCGGCCGCGTTCTCAATTTGCGCGTCGACGAGATCGATCGCCCGCGCGACGGCGGCGTGCGCAAAGTCGAAATCGTCGAGCACGTCGGCGGCGTCTGCGTCATCGCGCGCCCGACGCCGAGCCAGATCGTTCTCGTCAAGCAGTACCGGGCCGCCGTGGGCAAAGAGCTTTGGGAGGTGCCCGCCGGGATGATCGACCGGGGCGACGCGCCGCTCGATACGGCGCGGCGCGAATTGATCGAAGAGACCGGCTACCGGGCGCAATCGCTCCGGTTCCTATGGAGTATGTATTCGAGCCCCGGATTTTGCGAAGAACGCATTCACTTCTTCGTCGCCGACGGCCTTACGGCGGGAGAAGAGGCGCCCGAAGAAGACGAGCAATTCGAACTTCGTACGTGGGCGATCGAGGATGCCTGGGCGCTCGTCGAAAGCGATGAGTTGCGCGATGCAAAAACACAGATCGCCCTAGCATGGGCACGTTCGGCGATAGCGGGAACGGCGTGAAGCTCGCCGCCGCCCGCGTCAAAGAACTCCAGTTCTTCCTGATCGATGCGGCGAAACGATATGTCGCCTCGAGTAGCCCCGGGCTCAAGGGGGCGGGCGAATTGCTTTCAAGCGCTGCCGCCCTCGATTACGTTCTCTTGGTCGCCTCCGAGCGGCCGAGCGACCTCGTGGACGGCACGCACGCGATCGCCGCAGGCATTCGAGAAACCACGCTGCGTGCGACGACCGCGGCGCTCGATTTCATCGAACGCATGGTGGAAGCGCCCGACGACATCTTCGAGGACTTCATCGAACGGCACGTGCGTGTCGGAGGCATCTTCGAGACGTTTCGCGCTTTACGCCGTGACGACGTTCTGCAGTCGAGCGACGTCGCATTTCGAATCATCGTCGCAGCGAGCGATCTGCTCGACCGCAAGCGCCGATAGCGCTCCCATAGAGCGCTACCGCGACGGATATTAGTCTCCGGTAACTCCCGACGAACGCACGTCACGCCGCAGCGCAAGGCGCTCTTTCATTTCGGCGGTCGGCAACTTCACGTTCCGCGCGAGACGAACCCAAGCGAGAAACTTAATCGCCCAATACGTGGGGTCGAGTTCGAACCAGGCGAGTCCATGCCGAGCCGACGACGGAAACGCGTGATGGTTATTGTGCCAGCCTTCACCGAACGTGAGTAGCGCGACGAACCAGTTGTTCGTCGAAAGGTCGTTCGTACGGTACGTCTGATAACCCGAATCGTGGGCGGCGCTATTGACGAGCCACGTCGAGTGATACACGAATACCAGGCGAGCGAAGAGACCCCAGATCACCCACGACCAGCCGCCGCCGAAGAACAGCGCCATTCCGACAACGACCTGTAACAAGACGTTACATTTCTCGAGCGCCACGTAGAACGGATCCTTGACCAGATCCGGTGCCCAGCGTGCGCGCGCTTCCGGCGGCAAGCGATCGGCATTGGAGCGGAAGAGCCACTCGAAATGCGCCCATTTCATGCCGCGGTGTGCGTTATGCGGATCGCCGTCGCGATCGGTGTGTGCGTGATGCTTGCGATGCTGTGCGACCCACTCGATCGGGCCGCCCTGCAGGGCAAGAGTGCCGAGAATCGCGAGAGCATATTCGACCGGCTTCGGCACGACGAGGCTGCGATGCGTGAGCAGGCGGTGAAATGCGAGCGTGATGCCGAGTGCCGTCACGACGTAGAGCGCGACTGCTACCCCCACGGCCGACCACGAAAAGAACATCGGCAAAAAAATGCCGAGCGCGGCAACATGGATGAGGCCGAGCACGATCCCCACGGGATAATCGCGGGTCGTGCGCCGCTGTGGCGGGCTGGACAGTTGGGACGCCATACGCGCTATCGTGGTCCTTCCGGACGAATTCGGTCGTGAGTTAAGACGCAACCCGAGTCTGCGAGGTTTCCAACTGAGCCTTCGCCATCGCGAGCAGCGAGTCGAACGCGGCCCGATCGGAAACGGCAAGGTCGGCGAGCGCTTTGCGATTGAGCGTCACGCCACTCTTCTTGAGACCGTCGATCAGTCGCGAATACGACAAGCCTTCGCGCCGCGCCGCCGCGTTGATGCGGCTGATCCAAAGCGAACGGAAATCGCGCTTACGCACGCGCCGGTCGCGAAAAGCGTAGCTCAGCGAGTGCAGCAGTGCTTCGTTTGCGACCCGGTAATTGCGGCTGCGCGCCGCGCGGAAGCCCTTGACGAGCTTCATGACCTTACGGCGGTGTTTCGCTTTCCCGATACCGCGTTTGATACGTGCCATTCGACGTTACGCTCCTAAAGCAAATAGGGGATCTGGGGCGCAAAGCGCTTCAGGTCACCCGCGAATACGGGCTGGTCTTTGCGGAAGTTCCGCTTACGCTTGCGCGTCTTTTTGCTGAGGATGTGACCGCAGCCGCTGAATTGGTGCCGGTGCGAGACTTTACCGTTCGCACTCACCTTCACGCGCTTGGCTGTTCCTCGGTGCGTCTTGATCTTAGGCACTGGAGAGGGCTCCTTGTGTTGGTTCGGGTTCTGTTTCCGTTACGTCCGACTCATCATCGTGATCGTCTTCGTGGTCGTCTACATCGGCGTCGTCGTCGTGCGCTACCGTCGCTTTTCCGTTGGTCGCGGAGCCCGCTACCGGCGAATCCCCGGCTAGTTCCGAATGGTGGGTGAACTTCGGCGGACCCGTCGGGACGGCGCGGGGGGCGAGGATCATGAACATGTTCTTGCCTTCGAGCTTGGCATCGCGCTCGACCGTGGCGATCGGCGTCATGTCGACCGCCATCCGATCGAGCAGCCGCTTACCGAAACTCGTGTAGGTAATCTCGCGGCCGCGGAACATGATCGTCACTTTGACTTTGCCGCCGTCGAGCAGTAAGCGCTCGGCCATGCGCGCTTTCGTTTCGTAATCGTGCGTCTCGATCTTGGGCCGAAGCTTGACTTCTTTGCGTTCCCAATTTTTCTGCTTTTTACGAGTGTCGTTGTCTTTCTTCGACTGCTCGTACTTCAGCCGGC
>CAXTIY010000307.1:0-4432 GCA_964244215.1 uncultured bacterium | reverse complement strand
GGTCAGCGCCAATTCGTTCTCGCGCTTATCAACACCGCATTCGCCCAAGACGATTTGAAGACCGCCGCTGCACAATGGAATAGCGTCGTCGACCAATTGCGGCCAAAGTTACCAAAGCTTGCTGATATGATGGAAGGCTCTCGAGAAGATGTGCTCGCCTTCATGTCGTTTCCGAAGGCTCACCGCACGCAAATAGCATCGACGAATCCACTTGAACGAATTAACGCCGAGGTTAAACGCAGAACCGACGTCGTCGGAATCTTTCCGAACGATCCGGCAATCACTCGACTTGTCGGTGCATACCTTCTGGAACAAAACGACGAGTGGCAGCTGCAACGTCGGTATATGCAGTTGGAAGGACTGAAGACGGTCAGCGAAAACGAGACGCACAGACTTTCCGCCGTGGTCACGCGCTAGCTTCTCCGCTCATGCGCTCGTACACCACGCCCAGGGACACGATGCACGGGCATTCCTACTACTGGCCGGGTTCTCCGCAAAACACGACTTTTTAGCGGGTCCGGCTGGTCCCGCGAGCCTTGGAGTCGTCGCCATCTCTGCGACGAGCGAGATTACGCTGGTCGAACCCAATAGCCAAGCTCATCGCGCATTCTGCGACCCGTAAATACCGGCTATTCGCTAACCGCTAGTTCTTGCGTGCTGTATCGAACGATCTGTCGTGAAGTGGCTGAGGTAAAGCGCATCTAAGCCGCCGTGACGTTTTAAGCGAACTGCGTCAATACTTGCGCGTAGTCGCGACTATCTTGTTTACAACGTTAGACGCAATTCACAAAGGATGCGCAATCCGCTCGCGAGTAGCGCACCTTGCAGCACGTCTCGGAAAGTTTGCCGTCGTCAGAAGGGTCGTTTCGCATGGCTCGCTTCGGTTTTGGTATCACCGCGCTCGTCGCGATCATCTGCGCCGTTACGATGCTCGCGCCCGCGCGCGCCGCGCACGCCCGGCGAACGCTAGAGCCGCCGGCGACGGTGTATCGGTACGCCGGTAGTGTGTACGACCGCTTCTTCTCCGCCTCGTCTCGGCCGCGCTTCGTTCGCACCGTGCGGCCCGCCTTACGCGACCCGCGGTTGCGTACGCTTGCCACCGCCCCGTACGCTATTACCGATTTAACGCCTATCGCTGGGAACGCACTCCCCGAGCCCGATCCGTCGCTTGGCTTTGGCTTTCCGACCGCAGTCGATAATGCCGGACGCATTCCGTACTACGATGAGTGCGGGTGTGTCGGTGACTACAACGACATTACTCTCGAAATCAACGATTCCGGCACGCTCTCGACGATTTTGTACGAGACTAGTAACTTCGAGGGAGAGGGCTATGCGATTCCGACCGGCGTTAGCCCGAGCGGCAACATCGCGGGTGTCGTTTACACGTATTACGGCGATACGAGCAGTTACGAACAGGTTATTGCCTGGTTGGAATATGGAGCCAGAACCGGCTATCAAAGCGGTGCCGTAGATCAGACGTACGCGCTCGGGATTAACGACGCCGGGGTCTCCGTCGGCAACGACACCGGGGCTAAGGGCTCGTTCGCTGCGCTGTTCCGTGTCAACGCTCGCGGCGCGGTGGGTCGTAAGATGCTCTTGCCACCGAAGGCTACGTCGTGGAGCGGCGTCGCAACCGGAATCGACGATGCGGGAGAGATCGTCGGTTACGCTACGTTTCCGAACAGCGGGAACGGGCGGGCGGTGCGTTTCTACCCGACCGGCAACGCGCGGGTGATCCCTGTCGCGGCGGCCGGCGTCAGTACGGCCGCGCAAGCGATCAACGCACACGGAGATATCGTGGGAGCGCCGGCAACCAAGCCTTTCTTTATCGCTTCAAGCACTCGACACGTTTCTGCCGCGGCCAACGGGCGACGAGGGCGGCGATGCCGTCGCCTTCGCGCTCAAGTCGCACGATGAAGTCGTCGCGGATATCGTATCGATTTCGAGTTCGACCGCCTTCCTGTATGACGGCGGTCGATCGTACGATCTCAACGCGTTACTACCCGCGAACTCCGGATGGCAGATCGAGCACGCCGCTGGTATCAACGATGCGGGTCAAATCGTAGGCGTCGGCTACTTCCAGGGCGAGGGCGGCGCACTCACGGGATTCTCTATGAAGCCTCTGCGGGGAGGCAACCTGCGGCCCTAAAGGTGCGTATTTCACCTTTATGTGTCGCGTCAATTAACCGCCGCGCGGTTCCGCCACTACGGCTTGCTGTGCGGACGCGAACGGCACATCCGTTAACGTACCTAGCTATCGTCTTAGATTTGTGAGCCGGCTCATATCTGCTTAAGCCTTTCGCACGAATAGGCACGAACGGATGCTGCCGGCCGATATGATCCTCAGGCGACGTTCGATCTATGAAGCGATCCGCTACTGGATTGAGCCAATTGGAGCATCAGCGCGATCTTACAGCAATTCGTGCCGCATGGAACCTGTTTTGCATGGCAGCAAAACGTCTTGCTGCTGCATGTCGTCTCCGATGCGCTAACCGCCTTCGCCTATTTTTCGATTCCGGTAGTGCTCGTGTTCTTCGCCGGGAAGCGCGGCGATTTGCCCTTCAAATGGCTTTTCGTAATGTTTGGAGCGTTCATCGTAACATGTGGCACGACGCATCTGCTCGCAATTTGGACGATCTGGCGGCCGGACTACTGGTTCGAAGGTAGCATTAAAGCGCTTACGGCGGTGATTTCGATCGGTACGGCATTTGCGCTCGTGAAGGTCGTACCGAAGGCCCTGGCTTTTCGCAGCCCGGGAGAACTCGAGCGACTCAACGTTCGCTTAGAAATCGCTACCGCCGAACTCCGAGCGACGGTCGAGATCCTCGGCGACGGAATCCTCGTATACGCGCAAGATCGAACGATTCTGCGCTCCAACAGCGCGGCTACCGAGATGATGCGGGACGTAAATCGTTACGGACGGGTCGTGGTCCAAGGCGATGGCGCAGTCTTGCCCGAGGAGCGTTGGCCATCGGTACTCGCTTTCGCGTCCGGCGAATCGCAGACCGGCATGCTGATCGGAACCGGAGATGCGACGGATCGCCGTTGGTATCTGGTATCCGCAACACCGCTCCTTTTCACCGAGGACCGCACGGCCGTTACGCGGGTCGTCATGTCGATGCGAGACGTTACCGAGCTTAAAGCACGTGAAACGGAACAGCGCAGTTACACGCGTCAGCTGTACGCGTTGCACTTAATCGCGACGATGACGAGCGGTGACCGAACAGAGCAGATCGAGGGAGCGTTGCGCGCCGGTCTCGAACCGCTCGGTCTCGAAGGCGCGTATTTTGGTGCAATCGACGTATCGACGGGCGACTTCGTAATCGAGTGTAGCTTAGGAGCGGCCGACGGAGCGCTCGGCGGTTTCGATGTTGGAAAGCGTTACCCGTTACGGAATACGTTCATCGGACGCGCGATCGAGCAGAAACACGTGCTCGCTATTCTCGATCTCGAAGCAGAAGCGCGTCGCACCGGCTACACGCATTACAAAGGCGGTCGCGCGTACATCGCCGTTCCGATCTTCATCGATGGTTCGGCTTACGGCGCCATCGGATTCATCGGAATCACACCGCGAGCCATCCCGTTCAGTCGTGAAAATGTCGAGTTCGTACAACTCGCGGGCGATCTCGTGGCCTCCGCGATACAACGCGCCGTGCAGAGCGAGCGGCTCGATGCGCTCGATTTTTTCGACGCACTCACCGGACTGCCGAATCGGGTGTTGCTTTACGATCGTGTGGTTCAAACGATTCTCGCCTCTCAGCGACGCGGCGAGCGATTTGCGGTGCTGTTCCTAGATCTCGACGGCTTCAAAGCGGTTAACGACAACTTCGGGCATGGCTGCGGCGATAACGTCCTCAAAGTCGTTGCGGCGCGCCTTAAAGAAGCGTTGCGCGAAAGCGACACGGTCGCGCGGCTCGGCGGCGACGAATTCGTCATCGTGGGAGCGGGCATCGCAACGATGGCGGATGCCGCAACCTTCGCCGAACGCATCCTTCGTACGATGCGGCGGCCTATCGCCGACGGAGAGAACGTACACGAGCTCAGCGCGAGCATCGGCGTGAGCTTTTACCCGGTCGACGGCATCGAAATGAAATCGCTCATCGATCGAGCCGACCTCGCGCTTTACGAAGCCAAACGCGCGGGCAAGAATCGCGTGAGCTTTGCTTCCTCATTGCCCGAGCCCGCGTCGATCGAACAACCGCATGAACAATCGCACGAGGGCGAAAAGCGCGAGCTCTCTACTTCGGCCTAGATAGTCGCCCAGAAGTCTCCGGCGGCACGATTACGGCCGAGCGTGCGCGAAGGTTGCTGCGATGTTCGCGGATTCGACCACGCAACGGCTGCCTATCGTCATCGGTGTCACCGGGCACCGCGACGTTGCGCCGGAGCGCGAAGCGGCGCTTGCGACCGCACTCGAAACGATTTTCGGCCG
>CAXTIY010000306.1:0-4436 GCA_964244215.1 uncultured bacterium | reverse complement strand
GAGCGCATCGCGGTCTAGCAGCGTCGCGGGTAAGCGGCGTAGCGCGAGAGCTTGCGAGCGGGGATCGCGGCTCGCGTCGGCACCGTATTCTGTCTGCACGTAGCTGCGAAGTTCGTGAGCTCTCCGAGCGATCTTGCAAATCGTAACGGCACGTCGGACGCAAAAATGTGCCGGCTTAATGCAGCCTTAAGGCTGAAATGTTAGGGATACTGAGTCTCGCCGCTCTTCATAGGAGTCCCATGCTACCACGGGTCCCAGTTTTGCTTGCCGTCGTTTTGGCGACGGTCGCTGCTTTTGCGAGCGCGGCGCAAGCCCAGACGCCGCAGACGCCGGCCGTTCCGCAACCGACGACGAGCCCGATCTCCAGCGGACCGCCGGCTCCTCGGCCGTCACCCGGGTTTTCCTATAGCGGGACCTTGCGAGCGTACTACTTCGTCCGGCAGAACGCCAATCAAGCGCTTAAGAACGCGAAGACGGGCGTCGTGACGTCCAATCCGAACCGCACCGCATTCGCGCCCGGTGGCACGCTACACGCGGAATACCACTTCGGTGATTCCCCGCTTCGGATCGGGGCATCGTACGCGGCCTCGGACCCGTTCGATCTCCTGGGCCCTAACCCGCAGAAGAATTCGAAGATCGACAATACGTTGCCGGGCTTTCCGCTGAGCACGTTCGACGAAGCCTACGCAAACTACCACACCTCGGCACTCGACGCGACCGTGGGAGACCGGGTCTTCAACTTCATCTGGATGCCCGCGTCCGATTCGCGCATCAAACCCGCGTCTTTCCAAGGCATCGATATCAACGGCAAAATTATCCCGCAGGTGACGATCGGCGTCTCGCGCATCGTCGCGTACGAAGCTCGCACGGATTCGGCGTTCCATCGCGGTACGTTGCTAACGAGTCTCCCGGCCGGAGCGTCGGGCATCAAGATCGCCGACACGAGCGGCGCGCTTCACGCGTATCTCAACGTTGCCGCGGGGCCGCTCGGCGCTCACTTAGAAAATTACTCGTTTTACGATATCGCGAATCTGCAATACGCAGACGTCGCTTACAAGCTTTTCCGGCAAACGAAATACGCGCCGTTCATTGCGGCACAATATGTTTCGGAACACCAGACCGGCCGCGCCGTGCTCGGAACGATCGCGAACAATACGATCGGCGTTCAAGTGGGAGCCTCGGCAAATAAGCAAATTTCGTTCACGTTCGGGTTCGACACGTCGCCCGCACGTTATGCAGACCGCGCGGCGCTGACTGCCGCTGCCGCAGGCAAGGGCGTTTTCTTGCCGAGTGGCGGCACGACTTCCAGCGCCCTCGTGAGCCCCGGCGTGTATCGCGTCGCCTACGGTGGCCTCGCGTCTCCATATACCGATAGTTACACTTCGGATCCCCTCTATACGACGAGCATCAGCCAAGGTATGGTCGAACGGCGCAGCACGGGCACCGCGTTCAAATTGGCGGCGACGTATCTCAGCACGAACAAACGTCTCAAAGCCATTGCAAGCGAAGCCTATTATCAATACGATAACCAGCTCGCTCAGAACCGCACGTTCGAAGACGACGTCGACGTGCAGTATTTCCTAAATCCGGTTCGGGCCGGACTTTATAAGGGCTTGTCCATCCGTCAGCGCTTTGCGAATCGCGCGCAGCCGACGGTGCCGAACAACTTCAAGTACTCGCGCACGCAGCTCGAATACGACTTCTAAGGGCCGGCGCGCTCTAATCGCCGGCGGTGAGCGCCGCTACGAGTAACTCTTTCGAGACGTCGTGAGCCGACGCAAACCCGAGCACGAGGCGGCCGTGCTCGGGAACGCTCGCGTATACGGTAAAGTCTCCGAGGCCGCGTAAGATCGCGACCGTCGTACCGTGTTTACGCTCGAGCGCGTCCCACACGCGTTCGGCGGCGGGCGTATCCGCGGCTAACACCCGCGCGCGCACGCTGACGGTCAGCCGCGCACGTGCGTACGCATCCGCCGGCGCGTCGCCGACGATTAGGAGCGACGCGAAATAGCGTAAAGCGAGATGGCGCGCGTGCGCCGCGAGCCCGCTTACGGCAAAGGCGAACGCTCCGTCGACGCACGCGAACGGGACGTAACTCGCGTACGCGAGTCCGCGCTCGTCGGTCGTGGCGAGAGAGAGAAACGAGGCGCCGAGAAGAGATCGCAGCGCTCGCACGAGAGCGTCGCTCTGCGCGTATGCGCGAATCGCCTCGATCGTCAGGGTATCGATCGCGAAACGGTCGTCCGGAAGCGCCTCGAGCGGATGCCAGCTCCAGCCCTCGCATTTCTCGGGTTCGCAATTAACGGGTTCTCCCTCGTCCGAGCGCACGCCGAAGAAAACGGTCTCGTAGCGATAGCCGATCTCCGGGAAGTCATCGAACTGGCGCGCGATCTCGCGTGGCTCCGTAACGCGTAAGCCCGTTTCTTCGTAGGTTTCGCGGACGGCGGCCTCCGCGAGGCTCTCGCCCGGATCGAGTTTGCCGCCGGGCGTTTGCCACAAGCCGTTACCGTAGCTCGCGATGCGGCGCCCGAGCAAAAGCCGCCCGTCGCGTACGATCGCCGTTGCGACGCCGATGCCCGCCTTAAGGTGCATCGCGCGCCTGTTCGCAGAGGCGGCACTTTCACCCGCCGCCAAGAACGGCACGATGGTATCCGCTCCACCCTCGCACGAAGACCGCGTGCCGCTCGGCGACCTGCGCCACACCGCCGCCCACGTCCTCGCATACGCCGTGCAAGATCTCTTCCCCGAGGCGAAACCGACGATCGGACCCGCGATCGAGAACGGTTTTTATTACGATTTCGATCGCGCCGAACCGTTCACGCCGGACGATCTCGCGCGCCTCGAGCAGCGCATGCGCGAAATCGTCGGTGCCGATTACGAAATGACGGGCGAGCGCGTTACGCGCGATGCGGCGCTCGCGCGCTTCGCGGACAACCCCTACAAAGTCGAACTCACGCTCGGGATTCCGGAATCCGAACCGATTACGCTGTACACGATCGGTGCCTTCACCGATCTCTGCCGCGGCGGCCATGCGAAAGCGACGGGCGCGATCGGTGCTTTTCGATTAACGACGGTTGCCGGCGCATACTGGCGTGGCGACGAACGCAACCCGCAACTGCAACGTATATACGGCACCGCTTGGCATACGCAACTGGAACTCGATGCGTATCTCCTACAACTCGAGGAAGCGCGTAAACGCGACCATCGTAAGCTCGGCGCGGAACTCGGTTTATTCTCGATCGAAGAAGACGCGGGCGGCGGCCTCGTTTTTTGGCACCCCAAAGGAACCGTCGTTCGTAACGTGATCGAGCAATTTATCCGCGAAGGGCTCGCGCAGCGCGGCTATCACCAAGTCGTCACGCCGCATATCGCAAGCGAAAAGCTCTACGAGCGCTCGGGACATCTCGAGAATTACGCGAGCGACATGTTCGGTCCGATCGAAGTCGAAGGCCAGCGCTTCCGCCTCAAGCCGATGAACTGCCCGGGGCACATTCTCATCTACAAGAGCGAAGCGCGCTCGTATCGCGATCTGCCGCTACGCTACGCGGAGTTCGGTACCGTCTATCGCTTCGAACGCAGCGGCGTACTGCACGGGCTCACGCGCGTGCGCGGCTTCACGCAGGACGACGCGCATCTCTTCTGCATGCCCGAACAATTGCAATCCGAATTCGAACAAACCGCAGACGAAGCGATCCGCATGATTACGGCGTTCGGGTTCGAGCGGGTTAACTATTTTCTTTCGACCCGCGAAGCGGACGTACGCACGGAGACCGACAACATCGCCGAAGCGGCGATCCGAGCCGCACTCGAGTCGCGCGGTTTACCCTACGAGGTCGACGGAGGCGGCGGCGCGTTCTACGGTCCGAAGCTCGACATCAACGTTCACGATGCAATCGGCCGGCCGTGGCAACTGGGCACCGTGCAAGTCGACTTCAATATGCCGCTCCGCTTCGAGTTGACGTATCGCGGTAGCGATGGCGCCGAACACACGCCGGTGATGATCCACCGGGCGCTCGGCGGTTCGCTCGAGCGTTTGTTCGGCGTGCTCATCGAACACTACGGCGGCGCGTTTCCCGCATGGCTCGCGCCCGTCCAAGCCGTCGTCGCGCCGATCTCGGAGCACCAACTCGAATACGCGACGGGCGTCCGCGATCGCATCCGCGCGGCGGGCTTTCGCGCCGAGGTCGATACGTCCAACGAAAAACTCGGCTACAAGATCCGGCACTGGAAGACGCAGAAAGTGCCGTATATCCTGGTGGCAGGCCGTAGCGAAGTCGAGGCCGGCACGATCGCGCCGAACGAGCGCGGCAACGATGCGAAACGAGCCTCGA
Source organism: uncultured bacterium (assembly GCA_964244215.1). GTDB lineage: Bacteria > Vulcanimicrobiota > Vulcanimicrobiia > Vulcanimicrobiales > Vulcanimicrobiaceae > CAXTIY01. The sequence continues at coordinate 105 of CAXTIY010000306.1, read as the reverse complement.
TTGCCGTCGAAGCGTTCATCGGCGAATTACGAGACGTGGTAACACGCAAGGCGTAACGCACTCGAGAACGCAGAAGGCGAGCCGCGCTCGCGCGGATCCTTCTGC
>CAXTIY010000305.1:0-4437 GCA_964244215.1 uncultured bacterium | reverse complement strand
CATCTGCTACGAACGTCCGAGCGAAATGGGGTTCGCGCTCTCCCGTATGCTCACCGGTCTCGGCTTGCGCTCGGTCTTTGCCGTACCGATCATGCGAGGCGATTCGTGTATCGGGGCACTCGCTATCGGGCACCCGTTTGCCTCACGTTTCAGCGTGCGCGATCGGGCCCTCGTGCGGCTGTTTACGGCGCACCTCAGCGTCCTGCTCGCGAAGCGCGATCTCGTTGCTTCGCTCGAGACGCTAGCGGAGGCCGTCCCCGGGCTCGTGCTGCGGACCGATCCGAGCGGTTGGATCTACTGGTACAACCAGCGCTGGTACGACTATACGGGGCAAACGCCGGAGGAGGCGATCGGCTGGGGTTGGCAGACCGCCCATCATCCGGTCGACTTCCAGCGGGTGATCGAAGAATGGCCTCGGGCGCTCGCGACGGGGGTGGCGCTCGAGATTGAATTTCGGCTACGCCGCTTCGACGGAGTCTACCAGTGGCATTTCGCTAAAGTGGACCCGGTGCGCGACGAAAACGGCGGCATCATCGGTTGGTGCGGCAGCCTCATCAACATCGAGGCGCAGCGGCAAACGCTCGAGCGGACGAAACGCGTTGCGGATTCGTTGCAAGATGCATTCCTGCCCCAGCAATTGCCGTCTCGCGACTATCTTCGAATCGACGCGTCATACGTGTCGGCCGAAACGGACGCGCTGGTAGGCGGCGACTGGTACGACGCCTTCGACTTGCCCGACGGCAAAATCGGATTTTCGATCGGCGATGTTGCCGGACACGGGCTCGCGGCATCCATGCAAGTCGGCAAATTACGTCAGACCATTTATACGCTGGCGCTGCGTACGGAAGATCCGGCGGAGATACTGCGCGAAGTCAATCGCGTTCTCGTTTCGCAAGAGCCGGGACTGTTCGTTACGAGCCTCGTAGGCATTATCGATCGCGACGGCGCGAGTTTGCGTTACGCGACGGCCGGACATCCGGCGCCGCTCGTCGCGTACCGCTCGGGCGAACCGGCAAAGGTATTTCCGACGGGCGGCCTGCCGCTCGGAGTCGCCGACACGCTCGAGCTGGCGACGCACGTCGTTGCCGTCGAGCGCGACATGGTGTTCGCGTTGTACACCGACGGAATGACGGAATTCGCGCACGATGTCATCGGAGCCGAGCTAAAACTGCGCTCGGTTCTCGCGACGTTCGTCGGTAACGCCGGCGTTAGCCCCGCGCGGGCCGTCTACGACTCGCTGCTCGAAGGCTGCGCGCCTCGCGACGACGCGGCCCTGCTGATCATACAATTTTCGCAATTCGCGAAAAACACGGCCCCGCCGGCCCTGGAACGACCGGACACGAAGCAATGGCGTTTTCACGCAGGCAACGCACGCGCGGCGCACGTGATGCGGCAAGAGATCGGAGCCTATCTCGAACAGATCGCCGGCAAAACGGAAGACTCATTCAACAGCGAACTGATCCTCGGCGAGTTACTAGCGAATACCGTCGAGCACGCGCCCGGACTCGTCGAGCTTTCGATTGCGTGGATGGGCGAACATGCACTTCTAACGGTGTGCGATAACGGTCCGGGCGTAACTGTATTGAGGAATACGCTGCCTGCAGACGCGTTGTACGAAGGCTCCCGCGGGCTCTTCCTCGTGCACAGCCTTTCCCTCGGCGTGACGGTCACGCCGTCTCCGTCGGGCGGTGCCGAAATAGCGGTGATCCTGCCGCTACGGGTGTTGCCGGACGCCGAGCGCGCGGGGGCGTCGTCGCAGCATTAGGCCATCGCGAGAAACGCTGCTAAATTGTTTATGACGTGCGCGCAGACCGGCACCCATAAATTGCCCGTTCGGCGATACGCAAACGCCCATAGCGTTCCTTGCAAAGCGAGGAACGGCAGTAAAATTGGGTCGCCGTGTAAGATTCCGAAAAGCAGTCCGCTTACGATTGCCCCACCTACGGTTCGGATTCTTCTCGCGAGCGCGTTGAAGATGAGGCCACGAAACAGCAGCTCTTCGGCAAATGGTCCAATGGCGACCATCGCAAGGGCGATGAGAACCGCGTCGAGCGGTGTACGGATCGAAAAATGCTCGAAGCCGGCTTGGACGTGGTTCGATACGTGAAGCAAACGATAATACACCGGTACGATTAACGCGGAACCGGCGTTGATAGCGGTGAGAATCGCGATCGCTGCATAATCGTGCCGGCCGAGCGCGCGGAATCCGAGATCTCCGAGCGATGCGCGTCCGAGGCTCGGTAGCCGCCACAGCAGTACGCTCCCGAGCGCCGCGTATCCGATTAGCTCGGCAAAGATATCGATCGCGCTACTCGTATCTCGCGCATTGCCGAGAGGGTGCCAAGCGGTTCGCGAGCTCGCCTCCACGAGGTGCCGAATTACTTCGTAGAACAGAATCGGTAACACGAGGCCGAGAAGCATAACGATTAAAGCAACGGCGATGGTTCCGATGGTCGGCCAAACAGCGAACGCTTCCCGACGCCGCCGCAGGGCCCGGCGCAAGCGCGACTCTATCATCGGCTCAGCCACGCGCTACTCTCGCAATCCACGTTCGTCGGCACGGCCTCGGCCTTGCGAAGTTCATTTTCGACGTGCGCGCGCGACGACGTCTTCAATTGCGTCGATGACGAGCGGCGTCCGGTCGAATTGAATGTAGTGAGCGCTCCCTGTGGCGATGACGTTCGTGGCATCGGTCGAAAGTGGAAGCCACGAATCGTGCAGCGCGCGCCAACGCGTTTCCCACGCGTTCCAATATCCGTCACCCTTCGTACTCGACGGATCGCGATGATTTGTCGCCGTGAGGATGCGTAGCGGAATATCGCCGAACGAACGCCGCCCCGCACGTACCTGCACGGCACTTACCGTTCCGAAATTAAGCAGTTCCGACAGTGTCGCTTCCGCCTGCTTCGGAACGAGCGCTTGACGCTCGAGCGCGCTATTAAGCTTAGACGAGAATCGCTTCTCCGGAAGGCCGCGAAAATACAGGCCGTCGCAGATTCGGCGCGCGCTTTCGGGTGAACGCACGCCGACACGTTCGCACGTGCGAAATTGCTTTGCAGCTACGAGTGCGTCCGCCGGATCCATAAGCGAACCTTGGTCTTCGTGCGATCCATCGACGAGAACGATGCCGGCGACCTCGCGGAGATAGCGGTCGGCGTACAGCCGAACGTTGAAGCTTCCGAACGAGTGACCGACGAGCACGAACGGCGGGCGCTCTCCCGAGCGCTGCAGCAGGCGATGCAACTCGGTTACGATGCGGCCGCTCGTTCGCGGCATCGGCCCCGCATCGCTGAAGCCGTTGCCGGCTCGATCGTACGAACACGCCCGCGTGCCCCGTGCGATGACCGGCTGGACCGTGGCCCACGCCGGTGACCAGTCACTCAACCCCGCATCGAACACGACCGTCGGCTTCCCCGTTCCGCCGCAGCGAAGGTTCAGGCGAAAACCACCGACATCGACGAGCTTGGCCGGCCGAGCGTATGCGAGATCGGCGGGCTCTGCTCTTACCTCAGTCGCGCCCGTGGGCCCCGCCAGCGCGACGGCAAAAACGAAGCTAGCTACTCGTGCGCGCATCACGCCGAGAAGTTGCCATGGAAGTCGCCTGCAGCCCCCTCTTCCCGGCCTGGGTTATAATGGCATCGTGCCGTACATTCGCGAAATTATCAAAGACGGTCATCCGACGCTGCGCAAGGTTGCCAAACGCGTCCATCCGGAAGAGCTTCACGATCCCTTGTTTCAGCAGTTGATCGACGATATGTTCGAGACGATGTACGATGCCCCGGGCATCGGCCTCGCCGCCCCGCAGATAAATATCGGGAAGCGGCTCTTCGTCATCGACATCCAGGACGACAAGGAAGAGCACGGGCCGTTCGTCGTCGTCAACCCGAAATTTACGGTCGCCGAAGGGGAGATCGAGTCGATCGAAGGCTGCCTCTCGGTGCCCGGTATGATCGGCGACCTCAAGCGTTTCGAGCATGTGGTGTGCACCGGCCTCGACCGCAATGGGAAGAAGATCGAACTCGACGGGACGGGCCTGTTCGGACGCTGCTTGCAGCACGAGATGGACCATCTCGATGGCGTGCTCTACATCGACAAAGCGGCGAACATTCGCCCGGCGGTCAGCGAAGAAGAGAAAGCGGCCTTGGCCGAATCGGAAGCCGAAGGAACGGGCGCCCGGGAACGTAGCGAAGAAACTGCCGCCGTCTAGGCTGCGCGGCGTTTTCTTCGGCACGAGCGATTTCGCGGTGCCGGCTCTACGCGCGTTCGCCGCCCGCACGGCCTGCGAGCTCGTCGTCACGCAGCCGGACCGGCCGGCGGGGCGCGGCCAAAAATTGCAGTCGACGCCGGTAAAGGTTGCCGCCCGCGAACTGGGCATCGCGACCGTGGAGCCCGAGCGATTGCGCGACGTCGCGGCGACGTTGCGCGCAGGGGCGCCCG
>CAXTIY010000304.1:3118-4452 GCA_964244215.1 uncultured bacterium | reverse complement strand
GATGTCGTCGAGTTCGCCGTAAACGTGATCGAAACGCCTGTTCATATCGTAGCGCAAGCGTTCGATTTTGCTATCGAGCGCCGCAGTCTTCAAGTCGAACTTACTATCGAGCCCCTCGAACTTCGCCTCGAACTTGGCGTCCAGACGATCGATTCTCGAATCGAGCCGCTGCAAGCCGGCTTCGGTAAAGGCATGCAAGGCCACGATCGCCTGCAGCAGTTCCGCGTTGGTCGGCTGCGAATCACCGTTCATCACGTTACGGTATCGCCACCGCGTTGCCGCGAAATGGCACGCTTCCTACTCTTTAAAATCGCTCGGCTTGAGCTCTTCGATGAACTTGCGAAACTTATTCGATTCTTCGGCTTCCGCTTTCTTATCGCCGACGCTCTCCTCGAGCACGATTTTATCGGAAACGAAGATCGGCGCTTGCATGCGTAGCGCGAGCGCGATGCCGTCGGAGGGGCGTGCGTCGATCTCCTGCGTGTCGCCGTTCTGACGCACGATGAGCTTCGCGAAGAACGTCGAGTCTTTGATGTCGTGAATGACGATCTGCTCGAGCGAGGCGTGCAACGACTCGAGCATCGTTCGCATGAGGTCGTGCGAAAGGGGGCGCGGTACGGCGGTCCCTTCGAGCGCCAGGGCGATCGCCGTCGCTTCGAACGGACCGATCAGAATCGGCAAGTAACGCTTGCCTTCGAGGTCCTTGAGGATGACGACCGGGTCGTGAGTTAACAGGTCGATGCCGAGCTTATCGACCTTCATTTGGCGCATGAGCGAAAATCCGACGCGTCCAGGACGAATCCTTGCCGCAAGCGAACCGCGACCGACGCTTTGGCTCTTTCATGCGGCATCGTCGGGTTACCGAATGTCGGAAAATCAACCATTTTCAATGCTCTGACACGGTCGGCGCAGGCGCTCGCAGCGAACTATCCCTTCGCGACGATCGAACCCAACATCGGTGAAGTGCCCGTGCCGGACGAGCGTTTGCGCGTGCTCTCGGACATCGTAACCGCGCGGCGCATCGTGCCTGCGACCATGCGCTTCGTCGATATCGCCGGACTCGTGCGTGGGGCGAGTTCGGGTGCCGGGCTCGGCAACGCGTTCCTGAGCCACATTCGCGAGACCGACGCCGTGGCGATGGTGGTGCGGTGCTTCGAGGACGACGACGTGACGCACGTCGAGGGTGGGCCGGATCCCCTGCGCGATATCGAGATCATCAATATTGAGATGGCGCTCGCGGATCTCGGCAGCCTCGGCAAGCGCGTCGAGAAGCTCGAACGCGAAGCGCGCGTCAATCCGAAGCTCGCGCCGAAACTCGCTGCCGCAAAGGCGCT
>CAXTIY010000304.1:0-3018 GCA_964244215.1 uncultured bacterium | reverse complement strand
GAAGTCTTTACGGGCTACCGCGTGCAGTACAACTTCGCGCGCGGGCCGGCGAAAGGCGGTATTCGCTACCATCCCGGCGTGACGCTCGACGAAGTCACTGCGCTCGCGTTCTGGATGACGTGGAAGTGCGCGGTGGTCGATCTGCCCTTCGGCGGCGGCAAGGGCGGCGTTACGTGCGATCCCTCGACGCTTTCGCAGGGTGAACTCGAACGGATCACGCGCCGCTACGCAGCCGAACTCGTGGAAGTCGTCGGCCCCGATAAAGACGTCCCCGCCCCCGACGTCGGCACGACGCCGCAGATCATGGCCTGGTTCATGGACACCTACAGCATGCACACGCGCCAGCACGTGCCGGGCGTCGTCACCGGCAAGCCGCTCGCGATCGGCGGCTCGCGCGGGCGAGTCGAGGCGACCGGCCGCGGTGTTTCGCTCGTCGCTCTCGCGCAGATGCGCCGCATGGGCATCGATCCCGGCGGCGCAAAGATCGCGATTCAAGGCTTCGGCAACGTCGGTTCGGTTGCCGCAAAAATGTTCGCCGAAGCGGGCTGCAGTGTCGTCGCGATTTCCGACGTGACCGGCGGCTACTACAATGCCAAGGGCATCGACGTTCCAGGCGCGACCGCCTACGCGCAGGAGCATCATTCGCTCGACGGTTATCGCGGTGGCGATCGCGTGACGAACGAAGCGTTGCTCGAACTTCCGTGCGACGTACTCGTTCCGGCGGCCCTCGAGAAACAGCTGACGGTTACGAACGCCGCAGCCGTTCGAGCCAAGTTAATCGTCGAAGGCGCGAACGGACCGACCACGCCCGAGGCCGACCACATTTTCATGCAGCGCGGAATCGTCGTGATTCCCGACATCGTCGCGAACGCGGGCGGCGTCACCGTCTCCTACTTCGAGTGGGTCCAAGACCGCGCCGGCTACTTCTGGAAAGAGTCCGAAGTCAACGAACGCTTAGCGGACGTGCTCCTCGAAAATTTCGCGAAAGTCAGCGACATCGCGGCCGGCCGCGGAATCGCGCTGCGCACGGCGGCTTACATGCTCGCAATCGAGCGGGTCGTCGCTTCGATGAATACGCGCGGCGTCTACGCGTAGTTAGACGAACGGGCGAGCGCGGAAGATGAAGCGGGAGCCGAAGGTGGGCCCGCATCGAGCCAGGTTGCGAGCGCCTCGAGTGTCGGAGCGAGTCGTGCGCCGGCGGGCGTGAGCTCGTAAAGGACGCGTAACGGCGGCCCTGGCTCGACCCGGCGCACCACGAGACCGGCGCGATCGAGTTCGCGCAGATGTTCGCTGAGCGCGCTTTCGGTCGCGACCGAATCGCCTAGCAAATCGCTGAAGCCAAGCGAACCGGCGCGCAGCATCTTGAGGACGCGTACGTTCGGATTGCTGCCGAGGGTCGAAAGGTCGTGCAGAAATGACATGTGTCGTCTCAATATCAGTGAGCGCAGTGCGGATGGCTACTGTTAACAGTGCTCGGCGCGGTGAGCCGCAACATTGACGCAGAACCCGTGAATGAGCCGGAACTATCGCCCCGGTCACACTTGCAGCGTGGTTCGCGGCTGCTGCAGTCCGCGCAGCCGTAGGCCGCTCGCGAGTGTAGCGAGCCCGGCGAACGCGCATGCGATCCAGAGCGTGCCCGGGACGGCGTGCAACACCGCCGTGCGCGCCGCACCGCCGACGGCGGCCGACGCTCCCCACGCGCCGAAGACGATGGCGACGATCGAAGCGCCGAGCGTCTGACCGCTGACGCGGATCGAAGCGAGCAGTCCCGCCGCGCTCGCGCTCTTGCTGCGGGGGGCACTGCCGATGAGTTCGCGATTGTTCGGCGACTGGAAGAAGCCGAAGCCGAGTCCGCACACGACGCCGTGCAAGACGATGGAAAGAACGCTCGCCGCGGGCGATAGCGTCGCATACAAGCCGAGACCGAGCGTGAGCACCGCGAGGCCCGCCGTCGCGAGCAGACCTACCGGATAGCGATCGGAGAGTCGCCCCGCGAGCGGCGCGACGAGCGCGATCGAGAGCGGCCACGACGTCAGCAGCAAACCGGAAGCGAGCGGTGTGTGTCCGAGCGCCTCTTGGAAGAAGAACGGCAGCGAGACATAGGCGAGCCCCTGCGCCGTGAACGTCGCAAACGACGTCGCGCCCGCGAAGGAAAATGCGGAAATACGAAAGAGATCGAGCGAGATCATCGGTTGCGGCAGCGTGAATTGGCGCCGCGCGAACCAGGCGAGGGACGCGACGCCGATCCCGAGGCGTAGGGCGATCGACCAAGCACTCTCCGCTCGCGCGAAACCATCGAGGCCGTAGATCAGCAGCGAGAGACCGAGCGCGCTCGTTACGACGCTTGCGATATCGAGCCGCCCGGTCCGCGGTACGTCCGGGGGCAACGCGCGGTTGAGCACGACGTTCGCGAGCCCGAGCGGAATGTTGATCGCGAAGAGCCACGGCCACGTCGCGACGGCGAGAACGATGCCGCCGATCGTCGGGCCCGCAGCCGAACTCGTCGCGACGACGAGCGCATTGATGCCGAGCGCCCGGCCGAGTTCGGCGCGCGGGAAGACCTCACGCAAGAGCGCGGGTGCGATCGCCATGATCGCGGCCGCACCGAAGCCTTGCAGAACGCGGGCGAGGACGAGCAACACGAGCGTGTGCGCGAGCGCGCAGAGCAGCGAGCCCGCGACGAACACGACGATTCCGATGCGATAGACGCGGGCCGGCCCGCGCAATTGTCCGAGCGCGGCGAAAGGCAGCAGCGACATCGTAACCGCGAGCTGGAAGCCGTTAACGACCCAGATCGACGCGGCGGGCGACGCGTGCAGGTCGCGCGCGATTTGTGGCAACGCGGTGTTGGCGATGGAGCCGTCGAGCACGGCCATCGTCGTAGCGGAAGCGAGTGCGAGATAGGCGAGGCGGCGTTCGCGAAGCGGCAGACCGTCGCGAGACGGCTCGGCTTCAGGCGTCGAAGGCTTGCTCGGCGTGATAGGAACTTCGCGAGAGCGGGCTCGAGACAACTTGCCG
>CAXTIY010000303.1:0-4461 GCA_964244215.1 uncultured bacterium | reverse complement strand
CTGATACTTTTTCGGCGGGTTCTCCGCGTATTTAATCGAGCCGTCGGGACGCACCGTGAACCATTGCGGGTGTGCCTTAACGTAGGGGTGATCGGGCGAACATTGTAACGCGTAGTCGAGCGCGACCTCGAGGTTGTTCGCTTTGGCCGCGGCGACGAACGCATCGAAATCCTCGAGCGTGCCGAGCGCGGGCTCCACGGCCGTGTGGCCGCCCGTTTCATTCCCGATCGCCCACGGGCTGCCGGGATCGTCCGGGCCTACCTCGAGCGTATTGTTTTTGCCCTTACGAAACGCGTGCCCGATCGGATGGATCGGCGGAAGGTAAACGACGTCGAAACCGAGCGCCCGAAGCTCGGGAAGCCGTTTCGCCGCGTCCGCGAACGTCCCATGAACGCCCGGCACGCTACCTTGCGAGCGCGGAAAAAGTTCGTACCATGCCGCGAATTGCGCCGCACGCCGATCGACGATAATGGGGAGCGACGGGCTGTAACGGGTCGCTCCGGATCGGTCGGGGGTGCGAGCGAGGAGTTCTCCCGCATCGCCCGAGAGTAGAAGGGCCGCTCGCGCATCGTCGCTCTGAGCGGCGTCGAGCTCGGCACGTAGCGCTGCGATGCTTTCTCGATTCTCACCCGTAGCGCGCCCGTAAGCCGCGTCTATGAGCGCGCGCCCTTCGCGCAGCTCGAGTTCGATCGCTTGGCCGGCCGTACGTTTTTTCTCCGTATCGTGATGCCACGTTCCGAAAGCGTCGGGCCACGCTTCGATCGTATATTCGTATCGCGCGTTGCGCGTAACTTCGAAGCTGCCTTCCCACTCATCGTTGTCGATGAAGCGCAGCGGCGTTTCGCGCCATGCCGCAGCGCCGGACTCGCGATAGAGCAGTACGGCATCGATCGCATCGTGACCGTCTCGAAAGACGTCGGCCGTTACGGCGACGACGTCGCCGACGATGCGCTTAATCGGATGGCGCCCTTCGTCGAGTTGCGGGCGCACGCGTTCGATGATCACGGCGGTCGCTCGTGCGGCGGCGTTCTCCGGCGGCGCGGTCGTTTCCGTACTCCCGGCCGTCGTAAATATACGTAACGAGCGCGGCCCGATTTCGATGCGATCGGGTGAGCCGGCTTTACCGTTTGCTCCCGGCGTTACCTCACGCGCGCTGCCTGCCAAAAGGTTTTCGACGTCGGCGGTTGCCACCGACAGCGTTTCGCCGAGGGTCGCATTGAAGACCGCAAGCGCGTCGCCCGCGGCCGCCCCGCCCTCGCGTACGAGCGCCACCACTCGGTCGCCCGCGAAGCGAACGAGTCGCTCGGCGCCCTCTTCGTTGAGCGCGGGAACGGATGCTTTCATCGCGTTGACCTCGGCGACGAAGGCCGATAAGTCGAAGCGCGGCTTTTCCCAATCTTTGGGACTCGTCCGCGCCACGTCGAACGCTTTCGCGAAGCCGAATTCGTAGCCCATCGGCAGCATGACGCCGGTCGAGAAGAACGCGGCGAACAGGTAACGGAAACGGTATTCCGCTTCGAGTTCTTTTGCCGATACGTGGCCCGTTTCGGTCACGAGGCGCGGTGTATCGTGGCTTTCGGGAAAAGAGATCGACGGACCGATGTGACGGAACTGTTCGTATTGCTCGAGTAGCCAGTCGCTCTCGAAATCCCACCACTTCGAACTGTTGAAGAGGATGTCGAAACCGGCTCCGTCGAGTTGCGAGACTTCGGCGAGCGTGCATCCGAGCGTCTCGGCTGCGAAGAATGCGCCCGGCGAAGCGCTGCGGACCGCTGCGATGACTTCGGACCATACGGCGCCCGGTACTTTATAGGCCGCGTCGCAGCGGAACCCGCGGATACCGAGTTCGGCGTAGTGCCGTGCGACGTGCGCGAAGTAATCGACCATGGCGGCGCGTTCGGGGCGCTCGCCATAGTCGAGTTCGGCGAGATCGCCCCACACCGTAACGTTCGCTTCGTCGTTCGGATCGACCGCGGAGGGAGCGACGATGTTTCCTTCGGCGTCGCGCAAGTACCAATTAGGATGTTCTAAGATAAGCGCGGCGTCGCTCGCCGTGTGATTGATCACCAGATCCATCATCACGGATATGCCGCGCTCGCGCGCTGCCGCTACAAACGCCGCGATAATCTCGTCGTCCGAACGCGCGTCCGCGCCTTTGAGTGCGGGACTCAGCCGGTAGTAATCGGCTACAGCATATAAACTATTCGAGCCGCCCGTTTCGTGAAACGGATTGACGTAGACCCAGTCGAAACGCATCGCCGCGATACGATCGAGATGAGCGGTCCATTCGGCGATCTCGCCCGCAAGCGTCGGGAAGAGATTATAGATCCTCGGTCCCATTCGGAGCGTCCTTACCCGGTTCGAGGGCGGGCGCCCCGCAGCCGACCGTTGTATCAGCGTTCATGGCGGAAAAAGAAGGGAAGCAGTCGAGTTCGACGGTCGACCTTTCGCAAGAAGAAGAACGCGAGGTCGAGGAGCGAAGCCCGCCTCGTGCCGCAGTCGTCTTCGAAACGATACGGCGCGAAGGTGAAACCGAGCTCGGCCGGACCGTGTTCTCGCTCGCTTCCTCGGGACTCGCTGCCGGTTTATCGATGGGCATGTCGCTCGCGGGCGAAGGCATGATCCGCTCGATGTTACCCGAGGAAAAGTGGCGCCCGCTCGTCGCGAGTGCGGGCTATTCGCTCGGTTTTTTGATCGTCATTCTCGGCCGGCAGCAGCTCTTCACCGAAAATACCGTCACCGCTATTCTGCCCCTTCTCGACAATCCCGACAAGTTAAAAACGTTCCTCAAAGTCGTACGTCTTTGGGCCGTCGTCCTGACGGCGAATTTAGTCGGCGCCTTGATCTTCGCGTTCGCCGTCTCGCACTTTCCGATGTTCTCTAGCGACGTGCAACATACGTTCGGCGAGATCGCGAACGAAGCCGCGGCGCCCTCGTTCGGCGCGATCGTTTGGCGCGGTATCATCGCGGGCTGGCTCATCGCGCTCATGGTTTGGATACTACCTTCGGCCGAACAAACGCGGCTATTCGTTATTCTGATCATTACCTATATCGTCGGGCTCGGCGCGTTCTCGCACATAATCGCGGGCTCCGTCGAAGTGCTGTATCTCGTCGTGACGGGGCAGCTCTCGTTCGGGCACTATCTCGGCTCGTATTTGTTGCCGGTGTTTATCGGAAACACGATCGGCGGCGTCTCGCTCGTGTCACTCCTAAGTTACGCGCAGGTCGTTTCCGAAGGCGGTCCCAAGCAAGAGAGTTCCTGAGACGGTCTTAGCGTGGACGCCGTTCGACGAGCCGTTCCAGCGCGACGTCACGGCGCTCGAACGGCGTCGATAAGACGACCGTCGTTTTCGTGCGGGAGATGCCGGCAATCGTCTTGAGCCGCGCGAGAAAATCGTCCAAGTGGCCCGTCGAGCGTGTTACGACCTTAACGACGAAAGACTCTTCGCCCGCGACGCTGTGAATAACGAGGACTTCCGCGAGCGCGGAGACGTCTCGATAGAAGCGGTCGTAATCGATATCGGCGCGGGTGTAGACGCTGACGAGTGCCACGAGTCCCAAACCGAGCCGCGGCAGATCGAGCATGGCGCCGTAGCCCGCGATGTAGCCCCGCTGTTCGAGGCGTTTAATCCGTTCGTGAACGGCCGGCCGTTTGAGACCGACGAGCGAACCAAGGTCGGCTAGCGTCGAGCGCCCGTGCCGCTGAAGCGCATCGAGCAGGCGAATATCGAGTTCGTCGAGCTCCGTTTCGAACACGGCGCACTGCATTCGGCTTTGTAAAGCACAATCCCACGATGCTTGCCGCCTAACACGACGTAGGCACGTGCCTGCCAAAGGCGAAGTGGATGCCGGTCTCTTTCGTCGTATTTCCGGAGATCCGCTTATGCGTTCAGCGTCTCATTTTCGCTCGTTTTCGTTCCTCGTCGCACTGGCCCTAGTGCCGACGGCAGGCTCGCTTGCGCTCCCCGCGGCGGCCGCTTCCGGGCCGACCGTTGCGGTGCTCAATTTCAGTACGCAAGGCTTAACGAGCGATTGGTACGGTAATTTCGAACCGGGCGTGGCCCTCTCCGATCTCGTGACGGATCAGCTGGTCAACGAGGGCAAGTTCAATGTGGTCGATCGCAAGCATCTCGCCGACGTTATGCAGGAACATCAGCTGTCCACGAGCGGCGACGTCGCGCCCGCGACGGCCGTGCAAAGCGGGCGGTTGACCGGTGCGCGTTATCTCATTACCGGCAACATTCTGCAGTTCGATAAAACGGGCGGCAGCAACGCCGGCGGCGGAGCCGGGGGTCTGATGGGCGGCGTGATCGGCGGGGCGCTCGGCGGACTGCATAGCGAGCGCGTGACGTTGAAGGTTCAAGTGCGCGTCATCGATGCCGTAACCGGTACGATCATGCAATCGTTCGCGGACGAACAAACCAAGAACGGAACGTCGTGGGGCGGCTTCGGTGGTGGCGG
>CAXTIY010000302.1:0-4469 GCA_964244215.1 uncultured bacterium | reverse complement strand
TGCGACGATATGGTGCTCAACCGGCGCCCGGACTCCTTGCAGCGGCTCATCGAACATTCCGAAGCCGTCGGCCCGGGCCGCACCGCCGCATCGAACGCCAATGTCGACGACGATGTGGACGAGCCGATCGAACGCCGCGTGCACAACGCGATTTTGCGCCGACGTAAAGACGGCATCGAAGCAAAAATCGACGAGGTGCTCTTAAAGCGCGACCCGGTGGACGCGCTCAACAACGTGTTGCTGCCGGCGATGAAAGAAGTCGGCGATAAATTCGGCGCGGGCGAGCTCATCTTGCCCTTCGTCTTACAGTCGGCCGAAGTCATGAAGAAAGCCGTCGCACATCTCGAGCAATTCTTGGAAAAGAAAGAAGGCTCGACCAAGGGCACGATCGTCCTCGCGACCGTGTTCGGCGACGTGCACGACATCGGCAAAAATTTAGTGAACACCATTCTGAGCAATAACGGCTATACGGTCTACGATCTCGGCAAGCAAGTACCGATGAATCGCATTCTCGAAAAAGCGGTCGAAGTGGACGCAGACGCGATCGGCCTTTCGGCGTTGCTCGTGTCGACTTCGAAGCAGATGCCGGTCTGCGTGTCGGAACAAGATTCGCGCAGGCTCAGTTTTCCGATCGTGGTCGGCGGGGCTGCCATCAATCGCGATTTTGGTCGCCGGATCGCTTTTCTCGACGAAGGCCGGCGTTATTTCGAACCGGGCGTCTATTATGCCAAAGACGCCTTCGAAGGTCTGGACATCATGGAATCGCTCACGGGCGACGCTACGCGCCGCGACGCTTTCGTTCTTAAGATGCGCGACGATGCGGAGCGCGCGCGCGACCTCGCCGCCGCCGTCGTGGCGCGGCCCGCGGGCGGCGTTACGGCCGGTGCCCGTAGCGGCCTCACCGTCGCCGAACCGCCGCATGCGCCGTTTCTCGGCGGCCGCACGCTCGACCACGTGTCACCGGCGGAACTGTGGGAGCATTTCGATCTGCGCAGCCTGTATCGCTTATCGTGGGGCGCGGCGAACCTCAAAGGGGCCGAGTGGGAGCGCTTGCTGCACGACGATTTCGAGCCACGGCTACGCCGGTACGAAGCCCTTGCAGAGCGGGAGCATGCGATCTCGCCGCGCGCCGTGTACGGTTACTTTCCGGCGGCGGGAAGCGGTAACGACGTTATTCTGTACGCACCGGACGACCCGGGACGTGAAATCGGACGCTTCGCTTTCCCGCGCCAAGTCGGCGGCGAGCACCTGTGCCTCGCGGACTATCTGCGCGAACCGCAAGCCGGCCGCGCGAGCGACGTTATCGCGCTGCAAGTCGTGACCGTCGGCCGCGAAGTATCGCACCGGATCGAAGCGCTCCAGCAAGCGGGCGACTACAGCGATTCGTATTTCCTGCACGGGTTTTCCGTGCAAGCCGCGGAGGCGCTGGCCTCTCACACGCACGAGCGCATCCGCCGCGAGCTCGGCCTGCCGGGCGGCCGCGGGAAGCGCTATTCTTGGGGCTACGGGGCGTGTCCCGATCTCACGCAACACGCGCTCGTTTGGCAACTGCTCGACGCCGAGCGGGCGATCGGGGTCGAGCTTACCGAAGCATTTCAGATCGTTCCGGAGCAGTCGACGGCGGCGCTCGTCATCCATCATCCGCAAGCCGCTTACTTTAATGCCGGTGCCGTGCGAGAGCTGGTGGCCTCCTAAGCGGGTCCGCAAGCGCGCGCTCGCTCGAACAGGCCTCCTTCCTGGCGTCGGAGAAGGGCGCGCGGTGAGCGACGTACGGATTATTCTTGCCGCTCATGGGAGCCGCTCGGACGAGGCGAATTCGTCGATTGCCGACCTCGCACGAGGTCTCGGAGAGCGGCTCGGGCTTCCCGTCTCGGCCGCCTATCTCGAGATGGCGGAGCCGACGATTCCGGGCGCCATCCGTTCGTCGGCAGAGGCCGGGGCGTCTCGCATCGTCATCGTGCCGTTTTTTCTCGCGCCCGGAATGCACGTGCGGCGAGACCTCGTCGCGATCCTCGATAGCGCGCGACGCGACTACGGCATGCCGATCGAGCTAGCCGATTTCTTCGGGGCGCATCCGGGAGTTCCGCAACTGCTCGTGGACATCGCGCAGGCTGCCGTCGCTCGCTCGAGCGACGCCGGCGCCGTACCCTAGCCGCGCCGGACGCTAGCCGGACGGGAGATGCGTATGCTGCGAACATGCTGAACAACGTCATCGCTCTTGGCTGGCCCGGCAGCCCCGCGCGAACGCTCCCGACGGAGCGTCGCCTGTTTTCCGCCGTACTCGATTGTTTCGATACGGGCGTCGCGTTGCTCGGCGAGCATGGCGACGTCGTGCACGCGAACGGTGCTATGCACGCACTCGAGGAACTCGGCGTGTTCGTGCTCGGGCCTAGATCCATCGTCTTCGCGCATCGCGAGGCGAGCCTCGCTTTCGCGCAGCGGCTCGCCGAACGCGAAGCGAGAGCCGAAGGAGCCACGTTCGTGGCTCGCGATCCGAGCGGCGCCCATACGCTCGTCATCCGCGTCATCGCATCGTCGTGCGACTCCGCGACTTCACGACGCTCCGGAACGATCGTACTCGCGACCGATCTCGACTCCCGCACGATCGGCAATCGGCGCCTCTTCGAAATCGCGCTCGGGCTTTCGCGAGCGGAAGCGGGGGTCGCCGTGGCTCTGCTCGAGGGGCTCGATGCCAAGCAAGTTTCGGCGCGTCTGCACGTATCGCACGAAACGGTGCGCACGCATCTTAAGCGTATCTTCGAGAAGACGCGTACCCGGCGGCAAGCGGAGTTATTGCTCGTGCTACTCCAGGTCGCCCGCGTCGGTGTCTATCCGTTCGAGCGCGACATCACGGCGAACAGTGGCGGTAATCTTCACTCAATCGGGTGACGATTACCGGCGCCTCCTCTACCTAGGATTAGACGCATACCTATCGCTTGCAGAGGTCGTCTTTTGCGGCGTTCTATCGAGAGGATTTAGATGTTTAGGCGCTTTCTTATTCTCGGCGTGTTTTTTGCCGTCGTCCTCGCGGGCATGCGTGCCGAACCCGCAAGCGCCGGCCGGTGCTCGCTTTCGAATCACACCATCGCCGCACTAAAGTCGGGCTTCGAACAATCGCTCGGCTCCGGCAACGGCGGGTTCTTCGTGCCGAACATGATGTGGGGCGCGGTCGTCGACCGCGACGGCGACGTTTGCGCGGTTTTCAAAAGTGGCGACGCATGGCCCGGCAGCCGGGCGATCGCGATCGCTAAGGCCGAAACGGCGAACGATTTCAGCAACTACAAGATCTCGCTATCGACGGCCAACCTGTACGGTCTCGTGCTGCCCACAGGCTCGCTTTTCGGCCTGAACAATTCCAATCCGTACAACCCCCTGGCAAACGATCCGCGCGTCCCGCTCGACCGCATTCCGACTCCCGGCGGTATCATCACCTTCGGTGGCGGCGTCGCGCTCTATTCGGGTGGGCAGGTCGTCGGCGGGTTCGGCGTCAGTGGAGATACCTCGTGCGCCGACCATGCCGTCGCGTACAAAGCGCGAACTGCCGCGATTCGTGGTCGGGCTCTAAGCAAACCGCCGACGAACGATAACATTTCGTACGCGGGTCCGGGTGCGCTGGCGAACACGTTCAACCATCCTCATTGCAAACCGGGCGACATCGTTCCGCCGACGATCTAACCTTTAATTAAACGTACGCTCGAGAGTTCGCGATTCGGTTAGCCGAATCGCGAGCTTTTTCGTAGCTTCGCGAGATCGCGTCGCGCCGTGAAGATGAGCCGATCGGCCACCGCGACGGCTCCGCCGAGCGCTCCGCAAAGCACGTCGATCGCGTTCCACACGAGTCCCTCTTGGGATCCGCCGACGAATTGGCCCACCTCGATGAGTCCGCTGTAGAGAGCGAGGCCCCAGGTGCACGTTTGCGCTATGTGCGAGCGCCCGATCTCGATCAGTGCGCGGCGCAATAGATAACCGACGAGCGCGAAGGCGACGACACTGTAGGCTTTGCGCAAGAGGACGTGCCACTCGAAACTCGGCGGCGACGTCAGTTGATAGATCTCTTGGCTGCAGGCGACGACGTACATGAGAGTCCCGACGACGATCGCAGCGATGGTCCAGCGCTTCACCGCTTAGTGTTCGGTCGAAAGGGAAGCCAATACTCCCGGCGTAACCGAAGTGCGGATTCCCGGGCGGTATGTGCCGTCACGAAAACTCTTTCGGGGGTGCTTTTGGGCTGCTTCGCACGCATCGCGATCCTCGTCTCGGTCGCCGCGTTCGCCGCCGGCTGCTCGTCGTCGTCCGGAACGGCCGGTTCGCAAGCGTCTCCCGGCTCCGGGCAAGCGATTAAGATCGGCATCGATCTTCCGGTGAGCGGCGCCGACGCGTCGACCGGCATTCCGACGCGCAACGGAGCCGTGCTCGCGATCGAAGAAGCGGCGGCGAAACCCATACCGGGCGGGTTTACGTTTACCGCC
>CAXTIY010000301.1:0-4491 GCA_964244215.1 uncultured bacterium | reverse complement strand
AATCTAGGCCTTTATTTTTTTTTTTTTTTTTAAAGAAGCGTCGCGTCGAGCAGATAAGCTACGAGGTCAGGCAGTATGCGTTCGAATCGCTACGCCGGCTTTGCGCGTTCAACTGGCTGGTAAGATCCAAGGCGCGTGCTCTCTAGAATTCGGCGACCCTGGAAGTCTTCGCTTTCGATACCCGACCAAGCAGATCGGAACGATCGGTTACATCAACTCAGACGTCTTAATCGAGTTCGGCCATGCTGATAGCTGGCCGCTACGGACGTCGCGATCTCGCCATATCTCGTCGAGGCGCTCGAACCGGTCACCGGGTCAATCAGTGTCTGCGCTCTCGACACTCAGCAAACGTTTTGGGAGAAAGCGACGATCTTGCACGAGATCGCTCATCGCGACGAGCTCATTGCGTTCTGACCTCGCGCGCCTCGATCGCACCGATATCGGGCCCTCGGCGGTTCACAACATGGCGCTACTCGAAGCGGTCGTCCGCTTTAAGAGCGTATTCTTCGCCTCTAATCGTGCTCGCTATAATCTCACCAAACCTGGCTCACTGCGGTTGATTCACCCGGCATTCCGCCGCAACGCGATCGACGATGACTACACCCAATTGTTTGCAATGATTTTTGGCACGATCCCAACATTCGATGAACTTATTGAGGGCCTCGCCGTCTCGAAGCGCGCATAAATGGGCGCTCGAGACGACATGTGACCCTCTGACGGAATAGTAGCTTCGAATCCAACTTCGGGAGTCATAAAAAGCCTGCCGATCCGTTGGCAGGCTTTCGTTAATTCGAAGTTAGCTCTGGCTTTGATCCCGGAACATCTGCAGCCGCATCTCCGACTCGTGCATGCTCTTGGCGACGCCTGCCTTCACCTTAGGATCTTTCCCGCAGGCCATCTCGACTTGCATCATCATCATCATGCCTTTTTCTTTGACCATGCCGACCGCCACAAAGTCTTTATCGACGTCGCCCGTCATTGCGGGCATGGCCATGCTGTTGGCCTGCGACATCATGTCGCCGGCCTTGGTACAGTCGATCGGCATCATCGACATCATCGGTGCCGGTTGCGCCACGGCCGGCGCCGTCTGTAACGCATTAACCGTCAGGGCGGCCGCGAGCGCCGCGAATGGGACCAACATACTCTTGCGCATAATCTCTCCTAAAGACGCTGTCGTCATGACCGCAACCGCCACACGAACCACATGGAAAGAATACGACGGAACGCGAGTCATCCGCTGTAAGCAATATTACCACGGGCGTGCTCGGGAGCTGGCGCACGTCGACATCGATCGCCGCGGTAATCGCTACGCAACGCCTGGGCGCTCGTAGCAAGTGAAGCGAAGAAACGTGCGGAAGACGGTAATGGAGTGAAATTTGCTGCGGAAATGTGGAATTGCATGAGCTTCGATGATGTCGCCCGCACGTTGTCCGGCACGGTGCGCTGATGGCTCGCTCCTTCGAACTCACGGTGCCGGACATCGGCGATTTTATCGACGTTCCCGTGATCGAGGTTTTGATCGAAGCGGGTCAAGCCGTCACGAAAGACGCGACCGTCGTGACGCTCGAGTCCGATAAAGCGACGATGGAAGTACCGGCCCCCGAGAGCGGCATCGTGAAAGACGTGCTCGTGAAACTCGGCGACAAGGTTAGCCAGGGTTCGATCCTCGCGCTATTCGAGGCGGAGTCCGAGAGTGCGGCCCCCGTGGAGCCGGCGCCTACGGCGGCCCCGCCAGTGGTTGCCGCCGCACCGGCCGCGTCGCAAAACGGAGCCGGCAATGCGAGCGCGTCGAGTGAGTCGCGCGAAATCGAATTGCTGGTGCCCGACATCGGAAATTTCGATGGCGTGCCCGTGATCGAAGTACTCGTCGCGGTCGGCGATACGATCGCGAAGGACGCGCCCCTGATCTCGCTCGAGTCGGACAAGGCGACGATGGAAGTCCCGGCCGATGCCGGCGGCACCGTGAAGGCCGTCCACGTCAAGATCGGCGACAAGGTTTCCCAAGGTGCCCGCATCGCCACGCTCGTGGTCGCCACGTCGGCAAGCGCTTCTGCGCCGGTATCGCCGGCTGCTCCGGTCGCGCCCGTCTCGCAACCCGCCGCGGCAGCGCCGGCAGCGCCACCCGCCTCCGCTCCCGCATCGGCACCGGCCGCATCTGCCGCCGACGCCGTTCCTTCGAGTTACGGTGCGGGCGCCTCTCTCTCGTCCACCAACGGCGCGACGGTCCATGCTAGCCCCTCGATCCGGCGCTTCGCGCGCGAGCTCGGCGTGCCGCTCGCCGACGTCGAAGGCACCTCGAAGAACGGCCGCATCACGCGCGAAGACGTGCAGACCTTCGTGAAGGGTCGTCTTAGCGCACCGCCCGCGCGGCCGGAATCCGCCGGAGGAAGCACGGGCGGCGGACTGACGCTCGATTTACCACCGTGGCCGAAGGTCGACTTCGAACGTTTCGGACCGATCGAGCGCAAGCCGCTCTCGCGCATCCAACGCTTATCGGGCCCCGCCCTCGCGCGAAATTGGGTGACGATCCCGCACGTCACCAACAACGAAGAAGCGGACGTAACCGAACTCGAAGCTTTCAGAAGACAGCTCAATGCAGAACAGCGCGACGCAAAAGTCACGATGCTCGCGTTTCTCATCAAAGCCGTCGCGGCGACGCTCGGCGCGTTCCCTGAGTTCAACTCGTCGCTCGACGGCGGCGATCTCGTGCTCAAGGGCTACTACAATATCGGTTTCGCCGCCGATACGCCGAACGGCCTCATGGTGCCGGTGTTGCACGAAGCCGAACGCAAGGGCATCTTCGCCATTGCGAAAGAGACCTCGGAACTCGCCGCCAAAGCGCGCGACGGCAAGATTACTGGCGCCGAAATGCAAGGCGGCACCTTTACGATCTCCAGCCTCGGTGGCCTCGGCGGAACGTCGTTCACGCCGATCATCAATGCGCCGGAAGTTGCGATCCTGGGCGTTTCGCGCGCCGCGATGAAGCCCGTCTGGGACGGCAAGGCTTTCTTGCCGCGTACCATGCTGCCGCTCTCGCTCTCGTACGACCATCGCGTTATCGACGGGGCGAAAGCCGCGCGATTCTTGAGCCACCTTGCGACCTTGCTCGGCGATCTGCGCCGCTCGCTGCTCTAGCAGCGGGACCGCATCTCGGGCGACGCGTGGCCGGTTAAGCAATACGTGATGTTCACGTCTCGTATCGCCTTTGCCGCGGCCGCTTTGAGCGTGGCCCTTAGCTCCCCTGCTTTTGCCGTGTCGGGTGATGGAGCGCCGCAACCGACGTACGCGACCACGTTCACGCCGCAACATCGGGTCGGAAGTTACACCGGTATCTTGAAGCTGACCATCACTCCCGACGGTATCGTGAGCGGCGTTTTTCGCAATCAAGACGTCGGATCGTTTACGCCCGTGACGGGCGGTCTCGAAGGCGGCGATCGCATCCACCTCGATTTCAAGTGGATCGGGCAGGTTCACGTGGTCGGCAAATTCGACGGGACGAAGATCGTCGGGTCGACGATCTACGACGGCCAGGTCTACGATTTCGCGGCAACCCCCGAGCTGACTGCGAACTAGTCCGCGTGGCGGAAACGCTGATCGACCGGTATCTGCTCGGGGAGCCCGTCTCGAAGCCGGACGTGGTCGCTTCGCTGCTCGCGAGCCGCACGACGGCGCCCGCAGCCGAGGCGTTTTATCGCGCGTTCGAAGCGATCGGGGCGCGCGCTGCCGACGAAGCGTTCGTGGCACTTCGCCTGATTCTGGCAGGCCGGCTTCCCGACGACGAGGCGGTCCGACGCTTGCGTGCCCTCGGTCGCGTGGCGCGCGCCTGCGCGACGGCCGACGTTGCGGGGCTGCGGTCGGTGCTCGCTCGGGACCGCGCGCTTCTGCGCGATTTGCCGCAAGCGGGCGAACCCGTTTTTGCGACGCTCGGAGCCGCCGCACGTGCGGCTTACGCGCGGGAAGTGGCGGGCTAGGTATTGACTCGCAGGAAGCACTCATTCATAGGGGGGAACGCTCCGCTCCTCACCGCGCGTTAGAGATTCGTCATGGCTCCGTTCTTTAGGGTCCTCGCCGCCTTCGTGTTGTCCGGCATCGTTACGTTCGGGTTTTTTCCGCGCGCCGCATCGGCCGGGTCGACCGCGGACGACGAGTCCGCGAAGAGCGCGGCGGCAGCGGCTCCCGGCAAGAGCGGTGGAACCATCGACGGAGTCGTCACGTCGATCGACTATCGTTCGAGCACCATGTCGGTTGCCGCCGGTTCGCGCAAAGTCGACGTGCTGATTCTGCCGAGCACGAATATCGAGGGCCCGAACAACGGCTTTCGCACGATCGCGGATATTGCGAAGGGCTCGCGCGTTCGGGTGCTACTCAGCCAACGCGCCGGCCTCTTTACGGCGCAGATTATTACGCTGCGCTGAGGCGTGGTCGCCACGCGCACGCTGAGTAAGGCACTCGGCCGTCTCGTAGGCGGATTAGTGTGCGTCGGCATACCGG
>CAXTIY010000300.1:0-4522 GCA_964244215.1 uncultured bacterium | reverse complement strand
CGTTTCGAGCGAGATCGGTTCTTGCGAAATCTTTATGACCTCGCGCACTTTTTCCGGCGTGAGCCCCATCTCGTGCGCGATCTCTTCGACCGTCGGATCGCGACCCAGTTCTTGCAGCAATTGCCGCGAGATCTTGATGAGCCGATTAATCGTCTCGACCATGTGCACGGGGATGCGAATCGTCCGGGCTTGGTCGGCGAGCGCGCGCGTGATCGCTTGGCGAATCCACCACGTCGCGTACGTGGAGAACTTGTAACCCTTGCGATAATCGAACTTTTCGACCGCGCGGATTAATCCGAGATTGCCTTCTTGAATGAGATCGAGAAAGAGCATGCCGCGGCCGACGTATTTTTTCGCAATCGAAACGACGAGCCGAAGATTGGCCTCCGTTAGTTTGCGTTTCGCTTCGTACCCGTGCTCGATGATGCGATTCTGGGCTTGTCCGTTTTTCTGCGCTTCGAGTTCGCCCGCTTCGATCGCCATCGCGTACTGCTTTTCTTCGTCCATCGAAAGCAGCGGCACGCGGCCGATCTCTTTGAGATACATCCGGACGGGATCGTCGAGCGATATCCCGGCGGGCACGGCCGTATCGTCGACCGGGCTATCACCATCGGCCGGCTTCTCTTCTTTTTGATCCTCGACGACTTCGATATTAAGTTCGGAGAGTCGCTCGAAGAGCTCGTCGATACGCTCGGGATTTACGTCCTCGACACTATCGAAGACGGCGTTAATTTCTTCATACGTCAGCGACTTGCGCTTCTGGCCGCGTTCGATGAGCTTCGTAATCTGCTCTTCGAGGGGCAGCGCCGGGGCGCCGTTGTCCGTAGCCGCAGCCGATTTTTTACGAGCCATGCTGTGCCCGTTCGAAACGTGCGGGCGCTCCGTGCGCGCCCGAGCCGCCGTTGCGGCGTGGATCCCCAAAGCAGAAAGGACTCCGTAAAGTTTTCACTTCGAAGCTCTCGGTGGTCGGGGTGAAACCAAAATAACGTGCGATGGGGGTCAGCGTGCTCCTAGCCTTCGTTTCTTTCTCTGTTCTAGTTGTTCGACCAGGCGGGCGTGTTCGTCTTTTTCTTCCGGTGAGACGGAAATGCCCGCGGTGAAGGCCGCGTCGATCTTTGCCGACAGCTCGCGCCTGCGATCCTCGAGGCGGCTTTCCGTTAGACCCTCGATCACTCGGTCTAGATGCGCTCGCCGCGCGGCAGAATCGGGAAAGCGCTGCCGGGACGAGCGATCCGGACGTTGCAGCGCGACTAAAACCTCGATCGCTTCGCTATCTTCTCCGAGGAGCGCATACACGTCGGAGGCGACCGTCAGATCGCTCGGCGACGCACAAAGCTTCTCGTAAATGCCGCGATACCGGGCGTGCCGGAACATCGTTGCCGGAATGTGATCCGCGTATTCGGAAACGAGCGCCGGTTCGTCGATGAGCGCGGCCAGTATTTCGCGCTCGATCGGCGGCGGCTCGGCGGCCGGCGCCATATGGCGGACGCCTTGCGCGCGCGAGCCCGCCGGCAAACCATTTCCGCGCGGCGCAAAACTTGCCGGATTCGCCGCAAAGCTGCTGTTGCGGATATCGTTCGGCGAGAGGCCGAGCCGGTTCGCCGCGTAGACGAGCCACGTGTCGCGCTCTTCGGGCGGCGCCTGTTCGCGTAGCAGCGCATCGACCGCACGCGCGGCTTGTGAGGGCGGCAAACGGCGCTCGCGGAAGCGGTCGAGTTCGAGATCGATCACGTATTGCAATCCGCTCAATCCCGTCGCAGCCTCTAGCCGCACTTCGAAAGCCGACGCCCCCGCCGCGCGCACGAACGTATCGGGATCGTCGCCGGGCGGCAACAGGACGACGAACGGCGCGCAACCCGCTTCACGCAGCATGACGATCGCTTTCGCGGTCGCCGCGCCGCCCGCACCGTCCGCATCGAAACAGAGAAAGATGCGCTGCGCATATTTGCGAAGTTCGGCGGCTTGTTCGGGCGTAAAGGCCGTGCCGAGCGACGCGACGGCGTTGGTAAAGCCCGCTTGATGCAGCGCGATGCAATCGAGGTAACCTTCCACCACGATAAGCGCGTCGCGCGCGGCCGCCGCGCGGCGCGCGACGTTTAGCGCGTAGAGTCCGCGGCCTTTCGTATAGACGGGCGTCGTCGACGTATTGAGATACTTCGGTTCCGTATCATCGAGCGCGCGGCCGCCGAACGCGACGACTTCACCCGTCGTCGCGTACGTCGGAATAATTAAGCGGTTCCGATAGACGTCGTAGTGCCGGCCGTACTGCCCGACCTTAATGAGGCCGGCTTTTTCCGCGAGCGTGAGGTCGACGCCGTTCTTGCGGAGTTCGTTCGTGAGGCCGTCCCAACCGTCGAGCGCGAAGCCGAGTTTGAAAGCATCGACCGTTGCGGGCGAGAGTGCGCGCCGCTCGATGTACGCTCTCGCGGGTGCCGCTTCGGGCGAGCGAAGCGTACGCGCGAAATAGGCGACGGCGAGTTCGTTTGCGGCGTAGATTTGCTCTTTCTCACCGCGCACGCGCGCGGCGCCCGGGGATTCCGCTTCGATCTCGACACCGGCCCGACGCGCGAGCATCCGCACGGCTTCCGGATATGAGAGATTCTCGAGTCGCTCGACGAACTTGATCACGTCGCCGCCGGCCCCGCAGCCGAAACATTTGAAGAAGCCCTTGTCGGGATGCACGTGAAACGACGGGCGCTTCTCACCGTGGAACGGACAGAGGCCCACGAGGTCGAGGCCGCGCTTCTGTAGCTGCACGTACGTCCCGATGAAGGAACCGATATCGGTGCGTGCGAGGACTTCGCGTTTGGTGGATTCTGCGATGAGGGGCACGGGTCGAGCGTGGTTCGGTGCGCGTGCGGTCCGGCCCGCTACACATCGTCGTACGGCGAGGTCCTCTCACAACGATCCCGTATCGGTCGGCGTGGCGAGACGACCGCGACCGAGCATCATCTTCACGAGCCGGCTCGCCGTTACGGAAGCAGGCGGCGTTGAGTCCGCCGTACGCGAGATCGCACGCGCGGTCGCCGACCGAAGACCGGACTGGAACGTGAGCTGCGTTCATGCATTCGCGCGCCGGACCCAAGCGAACTCGATTCCGTTTCTGGGCGATCTCATCGCCGGGATCGTCATCGCGTTACGTTGCCGTAGCGGCGACGCCGTCGTCATCAACGGCGGCGAGTACGCCTGGCCCCGCGTGCTTTGGCACCCGGCACGCGCTTCGACCGCCGTCGTATGGCACGGAACGCGGGCGGGCGAGATCCTCGCATTGCGGCCGCGCATGTCGTTTTCCGTACGCATCTATCGCCGGCTCGAGATTTGGCTGCAACGCTTCGCGCTGCTCGCTCGAAGCCAAATCGCCGTGAGCGAGACGACGCGCGCCGAACTGCACGCGACGTACGGATCCCGGCGCGCGATCGCGCTCATCCCAAACGGTTCGCCGACAGCTGATCTCTCTGGCGGCGGCGCTACGAGCGCGCCCGAACGGGTCCCGTACCGCGTCGCGTGGCTCGGCACGACGGCGTATAAGAAGGGCTTGGACATCGCAATCGAAGCGTGCCGCATCGCTGCGATCGGTCGTCCCGAGCTGCGCTTGGCAGTCATCGGACTCGATGCGAATGCGAGTTCGGCGCCCGAGACGTGGATCGAATATTTCGGGCTCATCGATCACACGGCGACGCTCGAGGAACTACGCCGCTGTAGTATTTTCCTCGGCACGAGCCGTTACGAAGGGTGTAGCGTCGCGATCATCGAGGCGCTGTCGCTCGGCATCCCCGTCGTCGCCGCGCCGAGCGTTGCATGGATGATCGGCGAGGGCGGCGTGAAGGTCTGCGACTACGAGCCGAGCTCTTTTGCCCGCGCGCTCGCGCTTCTTTTAGAGAATCGTAACCTGGCAACCGCTTTCACCGAAGGGGCTCGCGCAGCAGCGCTCGCTTTCGATTGGAAGCATGCGGCGCAAGCGTATGCGCGCGAGATCGACATGTGTCTCTAAAGGCATTCCACGAGGGCCGGCGGAAGCCGATGCGGTTGTCCACAAACGATTCGAACGTTCGGTTCGCTTGCGTCACGAGCGCCCGCTGCTAAAGAGCACGTGCGCTATCTCGTCTTCGCACTGCAAGGCCTCGGCGACGCGCTCGAGGCGACGCCCATGCTGCGCGCGATTCGCGCGTGGGATGCGACGGCCGAGATCGACGTCGCCGTTCTTCGTGCAGGGCCCGCGCGGCTGTTCCGCGGTTTGCCGGACCTCATAGCGGAGACGATCGAATTGCCGTATTGGGAACGCGGTCCGGCCGGCTTCGCCGTAGCGCTCGCGCGGCATGCGTGGCGCCGGCCGTATGCTACGTCGTTCATGGCGTATCCGGCCGCGAAGCCCGCATATCACGTGGTCAACGCCGCTTTTCGCGCGCGCCGAAAGTTCGGGCATCGTTACGCACGACCGACGCTCGGCAATGCGCTTTGGAGCTATACCGATCTCGTGCCGGTGGCGGCGAAGCACAACGTGGAACGCAACATCGACCTGCTG
>CAXTIY010000299.1:0-4586 GCA_964244215.1 uncultured bacterium | reverse complement strand
TGGTGGGCACGGTTGGTATCGAACCAACGACCCCCCGCGTGTGAAGCGGATGCTCTCCCACTGAGCTACGCGCCCAAGCTTGCAGCCAACCGAACCCTAGCGAGAACGGAGTATACCGCATAGGGTCCACCGTGTCCATCCGCGTATCGCGCTGCGTGCGAAGTTTGCTCGCCGCGTTCGCCTTCCTCTTCATGCTCTTCTTAACGGTCGCCCGGGGTGCGGGCGCGGGCACCCCGAGCGATGCGCCGACCGACCACGAATCCTACACGCGCGCGCAACGGGGGATCCATAGCAGCAATCTCGCCGCGGTAGCAGCCTTCGACGACGGTCTCACGTTGCTCTATGCGTTTAACCCGGAAAGCGCTCGCGTGGCCTTCGCGCGCGCGGCAAAGCTCGACCCGGCGCTCGCGATCGCATGGTGGGGCGTCGCCATGTCGCACGGCGTCAACATCAACGTCGCGTTCGATCCGGCCGAACAGCGGCGCGGGCGAGATGCCGTCCGACGGGCACAGCAACTCGCGAGCGGCGCTTCGGCCGTCGAGCAAGCCTTGATCGCAGCGGCGGCGCAGCGCTTCGCCTACACCAGAAACGACGACGCGGATCGTTCGGCCCGCGCTTTCCGCGACGCGATGAACGCGGCGGCAAACGCGTTCCCCCTCGACGACGATGTTGAAGCGCTCGCCGCGGAGGCCGAACTCGACATCCATCCGTGGTCGTTTTTCACAAGCGACGGCAAGCCCGTGGCGGACACGCTCGGCGCGATCGCGCGTCTCGATGCGGTGCTCGCGCGCGATCCGCAACACATCGAAGCGAACCATCTGCTCGTGCACGCTTGGGAAGAATCGCAGCACCCGGAAAATGCGTTGCCTGCGGCGCGCCGTTTGGCCGCGATGAACTTCGAACCGGGCGCAGAGCATCTGGCCCACATGCCCGCGCATACGTTCATGCGCGTCGGCGCGTACCGCGATGCGGGCGAAGCGAACGCCCGCGCGATCGCGCTTTACGCGCGTTATCTCGCAAACGATCCAGCCGGCCACACCACGTACTTCAATCACGATTGCGCCTTCGGCGTCGACGCGTTTATGATGGCGGGGGAACTCGCGCGAGCGCGGCAAATCGCCGCCGTGTGTGCCACGCAAGGCTACGATCTCGCATCGAATATCGATTTACGTTTCAGACGTTGGGATGCGCTTGCGGCGGCCGGAAGCCAAGATGATTTCATCGCCGGAATGCTCGCGGCGCATGCGTCACGGAGCGCCGATGCCGCGAAGCATTTAAACGAATTGCGCAAACTTTCCGGAGACGTGCCGACGATCGAAACGAAGCTGCTCGAGGCGCGTTTGCTCGGGGCCAAAGGCGACGCCGCAGGCGAGATCGCGGCGCTGCTCTTTGCCGTGCGGCAGCAAGACGACTCGGGCTATGCCGAACCGCCCGCCTTCTTTTACCCCGTGCGCGAAACGCTCGGCGGCGCGTTCTTCCGCGCGCAGCAGTACGGCGATGCCGAACGCACGTTTCGCGACGAACTCAGGCACGACATCGATAATCCGCGCGCGCTCTACGGCCTCGCCGAAACGCTCGAGCGCGAAGGCCGGCTAAGTGAAGCGAGCGCCGTGAGGGCCCGCTATACGGTCGCATGGGCGCAGGCCGACGCTTCGCTCGATCTGAGCGAGTACTGATGCTCGAGGCGTTTCGCAACGTCATGCGCTTTCGCGTACCATTCGGCGACGTCGATATGTTGCGTCACGTGAATAACGTCGCGTATCTGCGTTGGGCGGAACAGATGCGAAGCGATTATTTACTCGACGTCATCCGCGCGGAGTCCGCATGGACGCAAGGGATGATCCTCGCGAAGACGACGATCGATTACGAACGGCAGATCGCTTATCGCGAGAACGTCGCGATCGGCTGCCGCGTCAGCCGCTTCGGAACGAAGTCCTTCGATTTCTCACACGAAGTCTGGAGTGAAGATCACGACTGGCGCTGCGCCCGAATCAGCACGACCATGGTCGCGATGGATTTCGAGGCACAGCGGACGATCGTCGTCCCCGATGCTTGGCGCGAGCGAATCTCCGCCTTCGAAGTCGGCCCGGTCGCGGGGGCGGACTCGGCAGGGTGAGGTCCGGAGGGCGCGAAGCGTTAGAAGCCCCCAAACAGGCCGGAAAGCGCGGGCGCGTAGCTCAGGGGGAGAGCGCTACATTGACACTGTAGAGGCCGAAGGTTCGAAACCTTCCGTGCCCATGAATCAAAAGGTCCCGTCCCGTAAAGGTGTCGGGGCTTTTCTTTTGGTCGATTCGAAACGAACTCCAGACGAAGCGAGGGGATTTCTTTTCCAATCAAAGTGAGAACCGGATCTTCCACTTTAGCACAGGTACGTAGCACGCACTTACTCCAAACCCACCCTTTTCTTAAACGCTTTCCACTTCGCTCGTCTGGAAATGCGAATCGCTTCGCGCTCGTTCGTGGATAACGTAACGATGAAGATTAGGGTCAAGATTGAAGATACGCAGAGTGGGACCATCCCCCACTTGCTTGCGTCCGAGTTGTTCGCGATGATACTCGCAACCAAGCCGACCGGAAACCCAAAGAGCTGGATGAGCGAGCTAAGCCGCCCCCACTTATTCGCTCGAATGCTTGGCGTGCGTAATGCAATCGTACCTAACCAACAGATGATTAACTCAGCGTTGAGGAAGCTGCGTCCAGCTTGCCGCCACGCTTGCACCCAATCGTCGTTTAGCATCCAACCTTCTCGCATGGTATGGCTGTAAAGTTATCGTGACTGGGAACAAGCCTGATAGCTACGTTACGAGCATCCAGAGGTTCGATTAGAGGCGTACGCGTTGATTTGATCGGAGCGATCGCTTAAGCAAAACGGTTTGCCGAGTCAAGCGTTCGGTGCCCACCATCGCAGCCTCGCTCGCTCGAGCTTTCCTCTTTTCTCCAGGCGCGATTCAGCGCTTCGGTATGAGCGCCGGCCGCGCGAGATGCGGCAACGAGCGATTGCGGCGGAGCTGCGCGTACATGCTCATCGCGGGCAGCCGGACGCTCGCGGCGTCGTAGGGCTTCGCCACGACGCGGTAGTCGAAACTTAGCGTCGAGTGGCCGCCGCCGCTTTCGGTGACGTTGAAGCCCGCGGCAGAATAGCCGCTCGCATACAAGCCGCGGTTATCGCCTTCGGGCGTGAGAAACACGAGATACTTCGCCGTCTTATCGATAACGGAGGCGAACGTGCGATCGAGCGGCACGAAGGCGTGGCCCGATACGAGTCTCGCTTCGCCCATATCTTCGACCGTCGCGGAGCTCGAACGTTCGCCGAACGTCGCCACTTGTGGCCCGACGGAGCTGGCGGTAGCGATCATTGGCGAACCCTTCTGTGTGAGGGTGCCCGCGAGGATCATGTTGCCGGAGGCGTCGATGGACACGACGTCGCCCGTGTCGGCGTTGAATCCGTCGAAGACGGCGGCGCCGGTCGGCGCTTGCGCGAGGATCGCGACGCCGCTCGAATTATTATCGACGGCGAGCAGCGCCGCTTCGCCGTTGTAGGAGAACGCGCCGACACCGTAGCCGCTTCCGGAAATACCGTAAACGCCCGGTCCGTTTTCGAGCGACTGGCCGTAGACGCCCGTGCCCGATGTCGATTGTCCGACGACGGCGAAGTAGTCGTTCGACGTGCCGCTGACGCCGTAGCCGGAATCCGATTGGCCCGCGATGCCGGTGCCGGCGGCCGACGTACCGAGTACGCCCGCGTTCGCGGTTCCGCCGTTCGGATTCAGATCCGTGCCGAGCACTCCCGCACGCCCGACCGTCGTCGACGCGTTGTGCGTTCGACCCACGACGCCGTAGCTTGCGGACGAGTTGCCGAGCAGCCCGGAATTCGTCGACGACGTTCCGCTCACGCCGATCCCGTAATACGAAGAGCCGAGCACGCCGACGTTATAGGGATTCTTCGCGTTGCGCGTTTTGTCGCTTCCGAAGATGCCGGCGGCAGCGTGCGCGGCGGACGTCGCGGCAAATGTCGTCGAACCGGACACGCCGTACGTCGAAGCCGAATCTCCCTCGACTCCGAAGCCCGAACCGGAATTAACGCCGAGCACGCAGGCGGCAACCGTACTACACGCCGCTCGAGCCGCGAGCGGCACGCCGAGGGCTACGCCCGCGAGCGCCGTCGCCGTCGACGTGCGCAAGAGCTTCACAGAATACTTCATCCACATACCAATCTTCGAAAGCCGATAGTTTGCATCGCCTATGAGGCTCGAATCAAGAGTCGCTCGTTTGTCGCAAGAGCGCGCAGCGAAAGCTCATCGCAAGGAACCTCGCGTCCGACATTCGGCACGGCTTACTCGGGTCAGCCTTCTCAGGCTTAATTAAGCATTGCCAGGTATTATCGGCACATGAATGCCTTCACGAAATCGAGTGCGGCTCTCGGGTTTGCGCTGTTATCACTTTCGCCCGTAAGCTTGCGTGCGCAAGAAGGCGGCCCGCCACAAGGCAAGCCGCCGGGCGCGGCAGCGCCGGCTCCCATGGGGACGCCCGATCCTGCGCGAATGGCGACGATGCGCGAAGCACGCGCGGCTTCGGTTCGGATTCGC
>CAXTIY010000298.1:0-4591 GCA_964244215.1 uncultured bacterium | reverse complement strand
CCGCTATCACAGGGACTTTAATCGGCTTGGATCGGCGTTTCACCGCGGACTTCTTGGGCGAAGAGGTCGACGCTTTGACGGCGCTCGGTCGGCTCGGACTGCTGCCGGTACGCTTGGGCCCGAAAGAAGGGCTTGCGATGATCAACGGCACGTCGGCATCCGCCGGCATTGCTGCACTCAACGTGCACGACGCTCGCAATCTCCTCGAACTGACGATTGCGACTCACGCATTGTTCATTCAGGCGCTCTGCGGAACAAATCAATCGTTCCATCCCTTCATCCAGCTGCTGAAGCCTCACATCGGGCAGTCTGTCGTGGCATCGCGTCTGCTTGAACTGCTGGCGGGCTCGCGCTTGATACGGGACGAGCTCAACGGTCAGCACGATCACCGCTTCGAGGACCTCATCCAAGATCGCTACTCGCTCAGGTGCCTTCCGCAATACCTCGGGCCGATTGTCGAGGGCTTGGAGCACGTTGCAAGTCAAGTCGAGATCGAGATCAATTCGGCGAACGACAACCCTCTCATAGACGTCGACTCTAGCGCCAGTTTCCACGGGGGAAACTTCCTGGGACAATACGTCGCGGTCGGCATGGATCAGCTGCGCTATTTCATCGGTCTGATGGCGAAGCATCTCGACGTGCAGATTGCGATGCTCGTTGCGCCGGAATTCAGCCAGGGCTTGTCGCCGAGCCTCGTCGGCAACACGGAGCGGAAGATCAATATGGGTCTCAAAGGCCTTCAGCTTACGGCAAATTCGATCGTCCCGATGCTGGCGTTCCTCGGAAACTCCATTGCGGATAAATACCCGACGTATGCGGAACAGTTCAATCAGAACATCAACAGTCAATCGTTCGGGTCCGCAAATCTCGCCCGTCACTCCCTCGAGATTTTCCGTCAGTATCTCGCCGTCGCCTTAATCTTTGCTGTGCAGGCCGTGGACCTGCGCACGTATCGTTTGGCCGGCCATTACGATGCGCGCTTGTGCCTCTCGTCAGCTACGAGTCGACTGTACGAAGCGGTTCGTGCTGTGCTCGGGAGCAAGCCTTCGCCCAACCGGCCCTACATTTGGAACGATGACGAGCAGCTGCTGGACGAGCAGATCACTCGCCTCGATGATGACCTCAAGGCAGGAGGCTTGATCAGTCAAGCGCTGGACATGTCGCAAGCGAATTGAACGATACGACATCGATTACGCATCATATCTGATACGCTCCCCTCGGCGTGGTTGGGAGCAATCGTCTCAAGCCTCAGCGATATTCACGCGTTGCAGTTGCCTCCTCCGCCTCGTAAGGCCGCTGCCACACACTATGTGTCGGCGCCGCGGTAAGGTGAACCCACCCCGGTCGCTTTAAGGCGAACCCACCTCCGAACCGGGCCGGCGCCTGGAAACGGCGAGCCACCCTGAAGACGCTGGTGTCAAAGCACCGCCGACAGGAGGGTTCCGCATTAACCATTCGGAGCGATGGATGGATTATCATAACCTCAGGCAACAAGGCTTGAGCATCAGAAAGATCGCCGCATTGCGCGGCGTGAGTCGGAGCGCGGTTCGGCGCGCTTTGCGTAGCGCATCACCGCCGACAGGGAAGCGCTGCCGTGCGAAGGGCGTTGCGCGAGAGCCTTACAAACATTAGATCGCGTTATGGTTAAGCGACGAAGTAACGTCGCGTTGGACCGCGGAGCGGATCTTCGATGAATTGCAAGATCGAGGCTATACCGGTGGTCGCACGGTCGTGAAAGACTACAGTGCGTACTCATCGTCCGCGCAAAGAGGCGATGGGTGAAGCGCGGTTCTTTGTGAAACCCGGCCAGCAATTGTAGGTCGGTTGGGGCGAGATGGGTGTCGTCTCAATCGGCGGCGTGCAGCGGAAGCTTAATGCGTTCGTTACGATCATGGAATGGTCGCGGTGTCAACTCCGGCGAGAGATTTCCCCACTTGCTCTGCTTAGGCGGTAGGCGCCTGGGTCTGGCGTGGCGCCTTCTTGGTAGCGGGAAGAACTCCGGCGCGTCGCTTGTCTTTGAGCCGGTAGCTCTCGCCCGTGATCGAAATGGTTGTCGCGTAATGTAGCAAGCGATCGAGTATCGCGGCGGCAAGCGTCTAGTCTCCGATGAGCTCGCCCCACTCGGAGAATCATTTGTTCGAAGTCAATACGATCGAGCCGCGTTCGTATCGTTCGCAGATTAAGCGAAAGAAGTGGGTCGCGGCTAAATTGTCGAGCGGTTCGTAACCAATCTCATCGATGATGAGCAACTTCGCGCGCGTCGCTGCCAATCGTTTGAACTACGCGTTCGCGCTCGTCGATTGACAGGTGCGCGTGATTGGCCGTTCGGATCGCGTGTTGAATCACGTTACTTGCTTGAGGCAACGTCCGGACCGTGCGGATCATTTTGTTGTTTTAGACTTGTGTTCGACCGTCCATTGCAGATACGTCGGCACGCCGGTCGGCCCACTCGTCGAACGTAGGACCGCGAAGCCGGCGAAAGCGGCTATCAGGACGGCGGTCGAGGCCACGAGCGCCCACCGCGTACGGGCGGGTCGGACCTCCGTGGTTCCGCTGACCATTGCGAGCATCGTAGGGCCGCCAGCGCGCGCGACTTGAACGACGTGCACGAAAATGTAGGCGAGGAGCAGGGTCGCGACCACGACGTGCGCCGGAAGAACGATATTCTCTCCGCCGAGCGAGCCAATGAGCCACGGAAACCTGTGCTTGAGCCAAAGCGCGGGGCCTGTGATCAGCATGACGATCAACATGAACATCGCACCGCTGTACGCAAGCCGTTGCGCCCCGTTGTATTCCGTTTGTCCGCGGACGCTGCTCGCGCTCCGGATGTCGGCGAGCGTGTCGCTGACGGCATCTCGCAGCCAGCTCCTCGTGTTCGGCACGACGCCGCGCCAAGTTCCCGTGCGAATTGCGTTCGCGATGAAGCAGACCATGTTGGCGATGAAGAGAAGCGCGAAGCCGAGATGCCAAGCGCGACCGAGCGTTGCATCGGAGCGCATCTGCAGCGCACCCCAGAAAGACGCCGGGATGGCGTGCGCTATGTGCGAGAAGCGACGCTCGCTCGCGAACATCGCGAACCCGCTCCAAAGCATGATGAAAACGATGATCGCGTTCGCCCAATGCCAAATGCGCACGGTCAGCGGATGCGTGAGATAGGTTCGCATGGCGGGAGCGGCGTTCATCTAGGTTTCTCTCCGTTGTAAGATTGCAATTGACCCCTAATGCCCGGAAATACTCAGTCGCGCTTCATGCTGAGAGCCGCTTCTATGGAGATCCGATTCGGCCGAGGGCGCGGGAATTAGAGCCCGTAGAATACCCGCTGACGCTTGCAGAATCGGCTTCCGGACGGCATTCGCTGCAAAAGGCCGTGCTAAAAGAGATAACCCGATACGCTTTGCGGTGTGCCGACCAGCGCTGACGCCATGGCGAGGACGGCCGTTAACGTAGGCAACGTAGCGGGAGCTGTCGCAGCAGAAAGCACCTCTCTCCTTAACGCCGCTCGAGGCGAAGCGCATTGCGCAACGTTGCTACCATGGCGAACGCCACGTTCACGAAGTCGCGCCGTACCAAGGCGTAGATCGTTGCAGCGTCTGCGCAGCCGGCCTCGCCGCGCAACGCCTCCACGATCGCCCTTCGCGCTTCGTTAGCATGACGCACGGCCGCATCGATGTCTTTCTCACGAGACCGCGAGTCAGTGTTGGCTCCTACTCACCGTGCATCAGGAAGCAGAGACGTGTCCGCTTCGCCGACGTGAGCAGCCGTCACCGCTTGCTGCCGTTCCATGAGCGTTGGCGAATTGGTCGTGAGGGTGACCTGCAAGCCCGTTGCAACGTTGATGGTTTGACTGCCGATGGCGGCGCCTGCGCCGGCGCCGAGCGCTTTGCGCGCCGTCGTGTTCGCGGGCGTCTCGGCGAGCTGCGGCACGTTCGCAACCAGTGAGCGCTTTCGCCAGACGGCAGTCTGAGCTCGTCGAAGGCCAACTTCAATTGCGCTTGCGTCCCTGGCCGCCGCTGCGCACCTCGCTTATGTGTCCGCTAGTTAGCGACGACTCCGGCGTCCGCCACCGCATCACGCAAAGGTCGTGGTCCCTGCGGCGGCCACGTTCCGCAGACAGCGCCTTGCGCGGCACCTCGGTAATTGACTCTTGTTCTGACGCGGAACGACCCGCCGCATGCAGGCGAGTCAGCGCACCATCGAATTGGCCGGACGGAGGGGGCGTCATGCTCGCGTCTATATCCGCACGGTTGCGCCGGCACCGTACGCATGCTGTGCGGAACCGGGCATGGGCAGCAGATTCGCCTCGTATTCGATATCGAGCACGACGTTGGAAAAAAGCGTCTGCTGCAGGCCGATCAACGCTCGATTGCCGGTCGGCGCTTGCGGTCCGGTCGGTGCCGTGATCTGGTCTTCGAGCAAGACTGTCGACAGCGTCGAGATCGGATAGGAAAGATTGAACGTCGGCTGATAGGCCAAAAAGCGGTGGACGCTGTTCGCGAGGTTCGGCCCTGAGGACACAAGGACGCCTTGCGACGTCGAAAGACCGAATTTCCCTGCATTCGTGGCAGCGGCATACGAGAGAAGATAGGTGGGC
>CAXTIY010000297.1:0-4601 GCA_964244215.1 uncultured bacterium | reverse complement strand
GTAGCGATCTGCTCACGCGAGCGATACGCACAGATTTAGAGACGTTGCCGCAAATGGGCATTGGAAGAGCGCGATGCCCGACCGTTACATCGAAGACGGCACTACGCCGCAAGCGTTACTTCGGCGCGGTTCGACTCGCGCTCAAGCGCGGCAACAACGCCTCGGCGCTTGAACGATTGATCGCCGCGTGTCCGGCCTGATCAAGGTGCTCGTACGCGTCGAGTCCCTCGGTAAAGTAGCTGACCGTCTCGGTTGTACAATAGGGCCAATCCGATCCGAAGAGCACGTGTCCCGGCCGCGCGAAGGCGAGCAGACTCGGAAGGGCGGTCGGGCTGCCAGAAAGCGCGGTATCGAAATAGAACATCGAGAGGTCGTCGAGCACGCCAGTCGCATCGACTTTCTCATTCACGGCGTGCGTCAACTTGGCTATTCGGTGCGCCGCATATGGAACGAAGCCGCCGGCATGGGAAAGGATGAAGCGGGTGTTCGGGTACCGGCGTGGCACGCCGTTAAGCACGAGGTTGATCGCCGCGCGCGTGGTGTCAAGTAAAAAATCTGCGATCGACGGATGGATGCCCGGGACCGCCGGCCCGGGCAACTCAGCGGGATGGATAAAGACCAGCGCGGCTCGGCGTTCGAGCTCGGCCATCACCGGCTCGTACGACGAATCGCCGAGATAGGTGCCTTGATTATTGGCGAGCAGGATGACCCCGTCGGCTTTGAGGTCGTCGTACGCGTACGCGATCGCCTCGAGCGTGCCGTCAATATCGGGCAACGGAACCGACGCGAACATCCCGAAGCGATCTGGCCGGTCCTTAACGAGTCCGGCAAGTCCCTCGTTCACCTGCTTCGTGAGGTCGCGCGCCTCAGCATCGTCGCCGAGATGCGGCCCGGGCGTGGAGAGCGAGAGCACGCCCGTCGCGATCTCATGCGCGTCCATCATCGCGATCGCGCCCGCAGCGCTCCATGCTTGCGGCGCCCAGTCGCTCATGCCATGGCGTTCGAGCGCTGCGAGGAATTCCGGTGGTAACGTATGCTGGTGCACGTCGATGCGCGCGGCACTTGCCATAAGACTTCGACCCTCCATTCTACTCGTTGTAGCGCACGTTTGGACAGCTGGCTGGATGAAGCATGCCGCCTACTCTGGAAGTAACGCGTGACGAACGTCCCGTGTGTTCCGCGGATCGAACGCCAACGCGAGCGACGTCGGCCGCGTCATCCATCGGCCCTTGCGTTCCTTTCATTTTCGTCGATTTGGCGCGCTTGAAGAACTCGGTGTCGACCGCTTCCGCAACAAAGCGTCACGGAAACGAGTGTCGCTAATTTCAACGCGAAGCGACTGGCCGATGCTTTCGACAGCCGCCTTGGAGGCGAGGTAGACGGCCGCAGATGGACCAGGCGCCCCAACGCATTCTATTAAACCGCCGGCAAACGCATTCGCGAATCCGCAATGCGAAGCGAAAATATGCTTGAACGCCACGCAATAATGCGACCTGAGTTCTACTTGTGACGATTGCATTAACTATGTCGATTGCGAAAGCGGACGTACAATTGCGCGTGTGATTTGTTCGGCTAGCTCGTCGGCATGCGGCCACGGTATCGTCGCTTTGTTGATGCGCAGCGAAACGACGCCGTGCAGACCGATCCACAACAACGTCCCGGTCCGCTCTGGATCGGCGACCGGCGCTGCTAACCCAGAGTTCCAGAGTTCCGTTACGAGTTCGATGGTGCGGTCTAACATCGGTTGCCCGAAGGCCGCGACTCGCGGAGCATCTACGCGCGGCACGGCTCGCCCTTCGTACAATACTTTGTAGTGGCCCGGATTCTCAACTCCATACCGAACGTACGCAATTGAGCGGGCTAGGAGACGGTCCCAAGCACCACCTTTGGCGGCCGCGGCCCGCTCTGCGGCGTCTCGCACCGAAGATAGCTCGTCAAAGAGCTCGCTCAGCACTGCAAGAATCATTGCGGTCTTGTCCGGAAACTGAATATAGACCGACGTCGGTGCTATTCCGGCTTCTTTAGCAACGGCGCGTATCGAGAACGTCTCATCTTCGCCGAGTACGGCAAGGAGGCGGGTCGCGGCGACGACGATTTCAGACCGCAGCCGTTCGCCTCCGCCTCGTGGGTTTCGTGGTCGTTGCATCGCTCTTGATTCCGCGGTGGTTTTACCAATCCGTGCCCGTAAGTTTACATGTGTAAACTTACGGGTATAGCCTTATGGTCGTGTTGAGCGACGGAACGGGGGAATGCAATGAGCACCGGCATAAGTCGGCGGCTCCCGCTACGGGATAAAGTCGCGATTGTCACGGGCGCAAGTGGCGGAATCGGGCAGGCTGTCGCGCGGCGCCTTGCCATGGATGGCGCCGCGGTTGTCATCCACTACAATAGCCGGCGCGATCCAGCCCAAGCCCTTGCTTCGGAGCTCGCGGATAACGGCGAGGCGATTACTGCCTCAGGCGATTTAAGCATCTCAGCAGATGTCGTGAGGCTCTTCGATGGCGCAATAGCACAATTTGGCGGAATCGATATCGTCGTTGCAAATGCCGGCGTAGCGGCTGCCCCGACGCCGTTCGCGGAAGTCTCGGACGACGTCTTCGAGCGCGTGCTCAATGGAAACACGCGCGCGACCTTCTTCGTACTCCGAGAATCGGCTCGTCGCGTTCGAAACCAGGGCCGCATAATTCTTATCGGCTCATCGACGACGGCGCATCCGGCTCCAGGCTTCGGGGCCTATGCCGCGAGCAAAGCGGCGGATCTGCTATTCACCCCGATTCTTGCAGCGGAGCTCGGAAGCCGAGGCATTACGACCAACATGGTTTCCGCGGGCCCAACGGATACGGGGTTGCTCGATAACTTCTCTGCAGAAGAAAAAGCGGCTCTTGCAAAAGCCAGCCCCTTCGGCCGTCTCGGCACCGCGAAGGATACCGCCGATGTCGTTGCGTTCCTGGCGAGTGATGACGCTCGCTGGTTATCGGGACAGATTTTTGTAGCAAACGGCGCCGCGACGGTTTAGTTCGCGCCGGATATATTACTAACTTTAAGCGAGGGAATCATCGTGAACAAAACAGACGAATCAAGAAGTGCCTCCAACATTCACCGACTCGAGGGCAAGGTTGCGATCGTAACCGGGGCGAGTAGCGGCATCGGTGAGGCGACGGCTAAGGAATTGGGACGGCTCGGTGCTAGCGTGGTTCTCGTAGCGCGAAGGCAAGAGAAGTTGGAAAGCATCGTAGCTTCAATTGACGCTGCAGGCGGTACGGCGATCTCATTCGTCGCCGATATTACCGAGCCGAAAGACCTGGCGAAAATGGTTGCGACCGCAACGGACACGTACGGTCGGCTCGATTACGCCGTCAACAATGCCGGAGCCACCGGTCGCGGAGCCTTCTTGGATATTAAGGTCGAAGACTTCGACCACACGATGAACACGAACGTACGCGCGGTGTTTCTCGCCATGCAGGCGGAGATTCCGGCGTTGCTCGAGAGCGGCGGCGGCGCAATCGTCAACACCGCAAGCGTTGGCGGTTTGGTTGGGGTCCCGAACCTGGCACCCTACGTTGCTAGTAAACATGCCGTTGTCGGATTGACCAAAAGTGTGGCGCTCGAATTTGCGACCAAGGGGATTCGTGTAAACGCTATCGCACCGGGCGGTACCGAGACGGCGATGATCTCGAGCGGTACGAAAGAGCAGAAGGACACTCTGGCGAGTT
Organism: uncultured bacterium; assembly: GCA_964244215.1. Lineage (GTDB taxonomy): Bacteria > Vulcanimicrobiota > Vulcanimicrobiia > Vulcanimicrobiales > Vulcanimicrobiaceae > CAXTIY01. The sequence continues at coordinate 888 of CAXTIY010000297.1, read as the reverse complement.
ACTCCGCTATGAAACGCCTTGCCGAGCCGGACGAGATCGCTCGCGGGATCGTGTATCTGCTCGCGGACGCGACGTTCACGACTGGGATCACGATGGCAGCAGACGGTGGTCAATCCGCATCGTGATAGGCGCTAGGCCTACCAGTCGACCCCGAAACGGACCTTGCGAGGTCGATAAGAAGGCAACTTTCGCAGCGACGTTACGAACTTAATTCGTTTGCGCTAACGAGATAGCGTTATTTGCGAGGAATCGAACAAGTGCATCGTTGACAGCGGAAGTTGCCTCAAGCTGCGGCCAGTGCCCGATCCCGTCCAGCGCTACAAACCCGCGCAAACCTGGGAGTTCGGGCCGCAACGCGTCCTCCGTGATTTGCCGCACTTTCATCATGCCATCGACCGTCCCGATCATGAAGTACGAGGGTTGCTTAATGGTCGCTCCGGCGAATGCTCCTGCCATCGCAAAGAACGGCTCGATGGCACGGTAATAGTTTAGCGGCCCGTGAAAGCCGTTTCGCTCAAATTCTCGGATTGCAGCCGATACATCGTCGGAGTCGGCGAATGCTGGAATACCAATCGGCGATGGCCGAGTGAGACTTAGCGAAGGATCGAACGGGTCCCATCGCGTCTCGTCGGGCGCGACCCCGGACGTCCAATAGAGCATCCCCGGTATCGTCGTCGCGGCATCCGCCCATTCTTGGTCGGCCTCGAGGCGCATCTGTTTGAACATATAGAAGTCGTCTCTGCCCGCCTCGCGCAGCTGTTGAAGAAAGCTCGGGCCGCCGGGGGCAACAAAGGGAACGCTTAGGCAGAAGACGGCAGGGAAGCGCTCCGGCCGCATCATTGCCGCGTTCCACGAGACGGTCGCACCGAAATCATGGCCCACGATAAT
>CAXTIY010000296.1:0-4603 GCA_964244215.1 uncultured bacterium | reverse complement strand
CCGGCGCCATCGCCGTGCGCAGCGGCGCGACGGCCGGGGCGTCGTCGGTGACGAACGTTTCCGGTTCTTCGCTGTAGGCGAATTTCGCCGCGCGCAGCGCCGCTTCAATGCGCGGTCGCGAAGCGGCCGTGGCACCCGAATAGATGTGCACGCCGCTCTCGTCACCGATTTGCGTCGCACCTCCGCGGCCGGAGTCGTCGAAGATTCGATGGATGCGGACCAGCGTGGAATAATTCGCGCGCACTGAAGGCAGCGTGACGAGGATGCGCGTCCGCGCTTGCGCCGCCGTTCCGTACGCGCCGCCAAGTATCTCGCCGAGCGCTTCGCGTTGGTCCAGGTCGATGCGCAACCGGTGCAAGAATGGCGGCAAGAAGTGCCGTGCGGTAGAGAGGTGCGTGAGGACGTCGATATGGTCGCCTTCCAGAAACGCGATCCCGGCTGAAGGCGACGATCCGACGGTCCAGGTGCCGAAGCCGAAATGATCCGAGACGATCCCGTCACCGCTCAGTTCGCGCTCGTACGAGCGCAACAGCGCCTCGGGCGTAGGCACGACCGTATGGGGCCGCCCGGGTTTGCAGTACCAGCGCGCACCGGCGCCCGCGAGAGCTTGCGGCTTTGCCAGCATCACGTGGACGACCACGTGTACGAGCGGATCTGGTATCGCTGCCGATACGCTCGTGCCGAATCCGCTAAGCAGCGCCGCAACGAACGCCGGTAGACGCGTTGCGTTCACACGAACTCGTTTTCGTACGCGTTCAATTCCATCCGAGTCGCTTCGAAAGCGAGAACCGGATGGTGAGGGGTGGGATACTCTGTAAGAATTGCGGGATGTTGCCGTACGCAAGTCCGTTGCCGGTCGCATCCGGACCGAGCTGCGGCGTTGCGAAACCGCCGTTGTACACTGCGAAGCCGTACGGAGCGCCCGTTCCTCGATCGAATAGGTTCGATACCGAGAGGCGGAACGTGCCGAGGTCGCCGAGATCGCGCCGCAGGGTCGCGAAGAACGTCACGAGGCCGGGACCGTTCGTCCAATTGTTCGCTCCGGAGTAATCCGCTCCGAACGCCGCACCAAAGTTATCGCGTTTACGCGCGTAGGTTAATTCGCCGTGCGCTTGAGCGTACGGAATGCCGTTGATCTGCGCCCCGTTAATCGCCGTACTCGCCGCAAGAGTGTAAAAACTCGGCGAGAGCCCGTCGAAGTATGCCCGCTGCAGTGTGAGGTTCGCGTTGAAGCCCAAGCCGTAAGGATTGCCACTCGCGGCCGCAAGTTCGAGACCGTAGTTGCGCTCGATCGGACCGTTTAGCCATTGCGAGACTTGCGAATACGGGATCGTCGACGTCTTCGTGAGCGGCACGCCGTACGTGGAGTAAACGAACGCGTTGTGGATCGTATCGTGAAAGAGATCGAGCGACACTTTCGTCCGGCCCGGCAAAACGATGTCGGTACCGAGGCCGTACGCGACGGTGACCTCCGGGTTGAGGTCTGGATTAACGGTGAGCAGCGTGTTCACGCCGCTATTGCCGTTGCTAACGGTAGGCAGACCGGAGACCTGGCTTGCGTACGGCACCGTGACCCCGGAACCGGCCGACGCGCGCAGCGCGAAGTTCGAACTCGGCCGGTAATTCAAACCAATGTGCGGATCGTTATGTGAGGCGGTTCGCTTCGACGAGACGAGCGACGCCGCGTCCGCACCCTGCAGATAGTCCAAATTCCAGATCGTCTCGAAGTCGCCGAGCGCGACTTTGAGCTTCGGCGCCAAAGTAAGCACCGAACTGAGCGACAGGTCGTTCGTCCGTGCGGTGGTCGGCGCCACGTAGATCGCGAGATCCGGATACCCGACGTTGTCGTACGTAAACTGCGAGTGGTAGTCGTAGGTGAAGTTCAGGAAGTTGTTGCGTCCGTATGGATGGAGGTACGTCAAGGTCGTTCCGTGCAAGCGGTTGACTTCGATCTCGTCGTAGGCCGACTGGAACGCCTCCTGGTACGTGCCGTTCGCCGTCTTCGTCCAGCCGGTTCCGTAAAGCGCGTCGGGATATGCGGCTTCCGCGTTACCGTCTACGAAGCGAGTAATGACGCCCGTATACGGCCGCAGCAGCAACGTGTCGTTGCCGATCGCCGTTCGGAGTTCGCCTTCGAAAAACGGCTGGCTCGTCGACGTCAGTGTTCCGGGATACCAGATGTATCCCGGCACCGAAGCCCCAATTAGCTTCTGAGCGTACGGCGCGTTGTATTCGATTGTACCGCCGACATTCTGCGACGGCTCGACCGAGATCGGCCCGACGGACGAACCGTATGAAACGCCCTGAGGATTTTGAACACCTTGAAATCCCACGAAGCCGGCACTGAGCGACGTCGTATCGCTAAATCGATAGCGCAGCTTCGCAAGCTCGCTGCGCTGCGTAACGCTGTCGCTAAGCGAATCTTGGAAAATGAGCAGTCCGTAGCCCGGCCTATTCGCGTCGGGCAACACGTCCCATCCGGAGGAGCCGTGCTCGGGGCCGACGATCCCATCGACGTTATAGTTGAGCACGTAGCTTAGCCGCCGATCGAGCAGATTGCCGCTCGCGGCGTACGACGAAAATTGCGCGCCGTATTGATCGATGCCGAATTTCACATCGCCGATGTTATTCGCGGTGAAGTCGCGCGTGCGCAAGTTGATCGTGCCGAAAACGGATTCACCGGCATTGGCGCCGTCGATCCCGGCGCCCTTAAAGACGTCGATGCCGCCGAACACACCCGGGTCGATTTGACTGAGATCGAAGCGGCCGCCGTAACCCGTGTTTACCGGGTGCCCGTCGATTTGAACGCGCGTCTCGATCGATGCACCGCGCACCGTGAAATATTGATATGGATCCGTCGTTTCGCCCCGAGCGCCGAACGTTACGCCCGGAATTTCCGGCAGCACTTCTTGTAACGACGGCACTTGCCGCTCGACTAGCGTCGCACTGCCGAGCGACGACACGGGCGTAATCGACGAGCTCGCCGCGCCGCCGGTGGTGACCGTGCCGATAACGCGCAAGTCCGAGACCGTCGCTTCGATGAGCGAGACGCGGATGGGTGTTGCCGATCCCGACGTAACGACCACGCTTGGGTCTTCGGCCTGTTGAAAGCCACCTTTGCGTACGGTGATGTCGTAGAGGCCCGGGCCGAGCACGAGCGTGAACGTGCCGTCGCCGGCCGAAATCGTCGATGCGTGCGCACCGGCGCCGGTGGCGTCGATCGTCGCGCCTCCGAGCGGAACACGCCGTGCATCCAGCACCGTTCCGCTAATCGATCCTGTCGCTTGCGCTTGCACTTGCGCGATGACGCTCGGCGCAGCCGATGCGGTGGCGTACGCGGACGCCGTCAAGGACACGGCGCTCAAGACCAGTGGTAGAAAGTTCATGAACTCCTCGCATGCGACCAAAGCTGCGCCAACGTATAAAAAATCCCCGCGCCTTCAGGCACGAGGTCGTGATCGAGCGAATGCGGCCGAAGGCTACTTCACGATCGAACCGAGTCCAGAAAGCAGACGCCCGAACGACATAAGCGTCGACAACACCGTGCGGCTTGCGTCATTACGGCGTTAGTAACATACTACCGCTCGAATGTCCTGCGCCGAATGCGCTACGCCAAACGCGGGTATCCGAGCGCTACGGCTTGAGCGCGATATTCCAATAGCACGGCGTAATCTGAGTCGGACACGGCCTCGATGCGTTCGATGCGCAGCGCACGTCGAATGGGCGCGAAGTCTGCTCGGCTTGCGAACGTGCGGAGAGCGCGTCGCATGGCTCCGACCGTTCCGTTCGTGGCCTCGCGCGATGTAACGAAGGGGATCGACGGACTCGGATTCGTGTGCGCCAATATACGGAGTCCGGCGGTAATTGCCGGCTCGTATGCCGCATGCAATCCGAACGTAACGCAGTCGATCGCGGCTGCGTCCGCTTCGCCTTTCACGACGGCTTCCATACTGGCGCGGTGGCTGCCGGTTATAATTACTTCTCCAAAAAATCGCTCCCCGGCGGCGATCTTTGCAAGGAAGTGCCGCGGAAGATTCATACCGGTATTCGAGTCAAAGCTATTTACCGCGAAGTTACGGCCTCGCAAGTCCTCGACCCGAGTAAGCGCCGAGGCCGACGAAACGACGATGAACGACCGGTGTGACGGACCGTCGCAGCCGGGCAGGCCATACCATGGAATCCCGAGCAACGTGAACTGCCCCCGATATACCGTTTGTAACGGGTAACCGCAAATCTGCGTGATCGTCGCGCCTTCCGCATCCACGTCTTCTTCCCGTAAGAGCACCTTCAATGCGGTGAGGAGCGCTTCGTTTGCATCGCGTATCTGCGGTAAGTCGTACATTGGAAAGCTCATTAGGTGCTTGCCGTCTGGATTCGAAAGCGATCGGCAGCTAAAGCGGCTTCAGGTTGTGGTTGAGCCGGAATAAAAGCTACTCGAAAGACGTGCTTTGCAGCGACTTGCAGATAACCCGAAAAATAGAAGCCGTTATTGTGTTCCAGCAACTCAGCGTGTGATTCGCGCCAAACCGCCGGGATCCGATACCAGGGCAGCGTAGGCGACAGATGGTGAATCAGATGCAAATTGTTGTTCAGAAATATTAGG
>CAXTIY010000295.1:0-4619 GCA_964244215.1 uncultured bacterium | reverse complement strand
CGAAAAATCGATCACGCACGACGCAACGATATCGCTGCTTGCAAACGACGTAAGCTCCAGTGATCGGATCAACTCGGCCGAGCTTGTCGAAAGCCTACTGCAACGAGGCGCCGCAAGCCATCCATCGTCGAGCTGCACAGCCCTCCCAAATGGCCATCCTTCCGGGTCGATGAAGTGACCCTCTCCGGGAGTGTAATGGCTCTGTCGCGACTGAACCGGTCCCGTATCGCACGAGAGGCAAAACTCGCAATCGCGCCATTCCGCGTCGGCGTCAAATCCATAAATCATCGACTCATTCCCCTACCTTGGCTTTGGTCGTGTCCCGATCGATCTTCGGCTGGTGCTCTTGCTTGATGGCGACGCTGCGTAATCGCTTCTGGTCGCGCTCACGCTGTTGTTCTCGTTGTACACGAACACTGACGTCCCGTACCACGTCACGCACGAGCACTTTTCCGTTATCGCGCTGCGCCCGGACAAGAAGGTCGCCGAAGTCTTGGACTTCGTCCTTGCCGTAGGCGATCGTCACGTCTTCACGTGCACGCGTTACGTCGACATACAGCCCCCGCCGCGCCTCGGCCGATGAGGCCAACGCGAAAACGCTATCGACCGTCCGCCCTTGCGACCGATACGATGTCGTCGCATAGCCGTGGTCGATCGCGCGATGCTCGTGCAAATCCCATTCCACGCTCTGCTGATCGCGTAGGCGCACCAGCTTAAGTCGCCCGTCATCGCGATGCGCGGAAAGTCTGTAGAGATCGCCATTGACGCCGCCGTGCGCGCGCTCGCGTTCGCGCACCGCTTCACGCGCCAACTCGTTCATCGCGCGCACGTCGTCATTGCGCGATGCCACCAGCAGCGCGCTCTTGCCCGCGCGCGTTGCCTCCACCGACGATCGCACGAGCGCCGCTCGCGCAGTGTCGTGAGTCGAAACTCGCGCACAGCACCCTTGTCGCGCAGCACGTCGAGCGCACGCGACACCATGCCGGCCCGTAGTCGGTCGCCACGTCGCGCAGCCACGCCTCATTCGCGCGCCGCGTTTTCCTCAGGTCCAGCGGCCATGCTCCTCGGCCAAACCCCGTAGGACGCTCCCCCGCCCGACGCTTTCGTGCTGCGGGGTGAGGCCGCTGCGACGTCGCGCTGCAGCCGCGACTTCCCGGCGCCGGCAATTTCCGTCCCAATCGCGAGGTCCGGCTTGTCGGTCAACCGCGTAAACGCCGCGCGTTGCTGCGCATCGAGCCCGGCATCCGCGCACGCAGCGACGGTGCGCTGGCGATTGGCCAGCGTCGCCGCCGCAAAGACCGCCCCGTTCTTCGCTCACAACCCGCTTGAGGGTGTATGCGTCCGTGTCGATCGTTAAGACAGCGCTCGTCGAGGATTTGCGGGGGCGTTAAGCACCGACTGCGGCTTCTTGCCCGCTTCGAGATCGTGTATCACCCGAAGCAGATACTCGAGCGTGCCGGCGAGCATGACGTCGGTGGCGCCGGCAATGTGCGCCGTGATGAGCGCCTGCGGGTACGCGAGCAGCGGATTGCCGGGATCGGCGGGTTCTACTTTGAGAACGTCGAGGCCGGCGGCGGCGATATGACCGCTCTGCAGCGCGGCGGCCAAAGCGTCTTCGTCGACGAGCGTTCCGCGGGATACGTTGATCACGATCGCACCGTTTTTCATCGATGCGATTACCGCGGCGTCGATGAGATTATCGTTCGGCTTGCCACCGGGGGCGCACACGATTCCATAATCGGCGTCGCGCACGGCTTCGTGCAGCTTTGCCGTCGGAAAGACGTCGACGTCGTACGGCGCGCGCTCGGGATGTTCGTCCGTACCACACAGCGTCATTCCGAAGGATGCGAGGCAACTCGCGAGCGTGCGGCCTACCGAACCGAGACCGACGATGCACGCCGTCTTACCCGCGCAAGGCAGTCGCCAGGTGGTTCGTCCGCAGCTCGTGATCGTGAACGGAGGCGAGCGCGCGGTTCAGGCGCCGGATTGCACCGATCATCAGCATGACGGCAAGCTCCGCAACGGAAATCGCATTGCCCGTTTCGGCGGCCGGAGCGAACGAAACCCAAACACCGTGCGCGATCGCCCGTTTATCGAACGACCCTACGACGAGCACGACGTCCAGGTCGTTCGCGGGCGCCTCGTCGCCCGCGAACCAATCGTAGAAATCGTGCGCCGCCAAGCGTTCTTTCAGTCTCGCAGATTCGAGATCGAGAAAAAAGTGAGGCTTACGGTGAAAGGCGATCTTCACGATTTTGACTCCGACTTCACTTCGGCGAAAGTCGCCCGATCCAGCGATAGAGGGCGAGCGTCACGGCGATGAACGCGAGCGTACCGATCGCATTCGACGCGCCGGCAAACGAATCTCCGACGATCGAAAGCGGCGTCGCATTACCGGTCGCGACGATTATACCGGCGAACGCAACACCGAATAAGCTTTCGCCGACGATTAACCCCGATGCGAGCAACACTCCGAAGCGCTTGGTCGCATCGGGATTACGGCCGCGCTCCGCCGCACGGTCGTAAAAATGCCCGAGGATCGCGCCGAGAATAACCGGCAGCGTCGTCGACGCGGGGAGATAGATGCCGATACCGACGGCGAGCGGCGGCAGCCGCATGTGCCGCGACATTCCGAGCACTTCGTCGAGCGCGATGATCGCCGCGCCGACGAGTGCGCCGATGCCGATGAGGCCCCAATCGAGTTTGCCTTGGATCACGCCTTGCGCGAGCGCCGATATCAACGTCGCTTGCGGAGCGGGCAGCGGTTGGGAGCCGTTCGCGCCGTGGATCGGCGAACCGGCGAAGCCGTACGCGCGGTTGAGCAGATCGAGAATCGGCGGAATGACGAGCGCGCCCATGATCACGCCGACGATTAAGGCAACTTGCTGCCGCCATGGCGTGGCGTCGACGAGTTGTCCCGTCTTGAGATCTTGCAAATTATCGTTCGCGATCGTCGCGACACACAGCACCACGGCCGTGACGAAAAGCGCGTAGGCGACGAGCGTCGTTCCGGCTGCCGCACCGAGACCATGCGCGAAAACCGCGAGCAGCAACGCCGCGCCGAGCACCGTGAGAATAGCGAGGCCGGATACGGGACTATTGGAAGAACCGATGAGCCCCGCCATATAGCCGCACGCGGCGGCTACGGCAAAGCCCGCGATAACCACGTACACGATCGCGCCGATGGTGAGCGGCACGACGAGCCGGGCGAGCTCTCCGCCGGAGAGAAATACGGCGAAGAGCACGCCGAGCGGAACCAGACAGGCGACGCTGATTATCGCGACGAGGCCGATCGGCAGATCGCGCTCGGTGCGCGCTCGCACGTCTCTTCCGGACCCCTTTTCGATACGCGATGCGGCAAGCGCCGAGAGTACGCCGTCCCATACCGGCCGGGCGAGTTTAACGAGCGCCCAAATTGCCGAAACGCCGATGGCGCCCGCGCCGATGAAACGCACGCGGTGCGCCCAAACTGCCGTCGCGACATCGGCGGCGGGGCCCGCAGCCGGATGCAACGCCGTCAGAATCGGCGTGGCGACGCCCCACGCGATCGCGAGCCCGGCGAGCATCGCGAGCCCGACCGATAAGCCGACGAGGTGCCCCGCGCCGACGAGAGCGAGCGAGAGCGAAGCGCCGAGGCCGGTCGCAGCTGGACCGGCCCGAAAATAGAAGCCGACGTCGCTTGCAAATAAACGCGCACCGACGAGCGCCGCAAATGCGGCCGACGCGCCGGCACCGACGACCACGGTCAGCAGCCCCGCTTTATTCTCGGCAACCGCCTCGCCGCCGCGCGAGCCGACGCCGACCTTGAGGATTTCGGCTGCGGCAACGCCTTCTGGATACGGTAAATCCGATTGCGTGACGAGGGCGCGCCGGAGCGGCACCGTGTACATCACGCCGAGAATTCCGCCGACCGCGCAGACGCCGAACGATTCCCAAAACGGAAATCCCGTCCACCAGCCGACCATCACGAGTCCCGGTAAGACGAAGATGATCGAAGACAGCGTGCCCGCGGCCGAAGCGACCGTCTGCACGATGTTGTTCTCGTAGATGCTCGCGCTCTTAAACGCGCGCAGCACCGCCATCGAAATGACCGCCGCGGGAATCGACGATGCGAACGTAAGGCCCACCTTTAAACCGAGGTAGACGTTCGCAGCGGTGAAGACGAGCGTGATCGCGGCTCCGAGTATCAATCCACGCAGCGTGAGCTCGATGCGTGGCTCGTCGCGCGCGACGGTAGGCAGGATCTCGGTGACAGAAGGCAAGCGGCGCGCTTCGCGTTCCAACCGGGGGCGCCTTTCTATTCGCTAAGCCAAAGCACAAACGCAGCGAGCGGCAGCGCGACACCGGCGATAACGATGCCGGGCCACCCGAAGCGCGCGTAGGTAATTCCGGCAAGTGCCGAGCCCGCCGCGCCGCCGAGAAAAAACGTCGCGATGTACAACGTATTGAGCCGGCTTCGCTCTTCGGGGCGCAGCGTATAGATCGCTTGCTGTCCGATGACGAGCGTCGATTGCACGGCGACGTCCAGCAGAATCGCACAAGCGACGAGCGGCCCGAGCCCGTGCCGGAGCGTCAAGGCGAACGCCGCCGCGCAGCATGCGAACGCGACGCCCGTAGCG